>JBDTNV010000032.1:0-23442 GCA_039933555.1 Ignavibacteria bacterium | reverse complement strand
GATTCACCACCCAGCGTAACTTTACCTGTTGAATGGGCCGGAATTGTAACTCCTGCAATAGTGATAGGATTACCTCCCTGATTAGGGACATTATTAACATGATATTGAAACAATTCAAGATTTCCAATTATGATAACATCCGGCTCATCTGTTTTACGTACTTCTACCGGTTTTTCTACTTTAACCGGCGGTTCAATTACTTTATCATTAATAACGAATGAACCACCCGTGTTTACAAATGTTCGATTTACCAAATCCTTCATTTTAGGATCTTCTTTTAAAAGTTCTTTATCAACAATTGCGAATCTGTTGGTATCAACGATTATCGATTTATCAAGTAGTTTTTGAATTGAGTCCATTTTTTCAGGAGTAAGGATAACTTTTGGTTTACCGTCATCTTCAATTACCTGAGTTAAGGTTAGATCAGCTCCTTTTATAAATAATACGCAAACAACAAAAATGTAAAGTGCCTGATAAATGACAAATTTTATATCTTTTGATTTTTTCATGGTAGTATAAGTTTGATTAATACAAAATTATACTAGCGAACTGTAACAATGAATAGAGGCATACACTCAATTTAGATAGGTAGTGATACTCATTTTTTAAAAATCATCAAAGTTAACAAGAAATTCAAAATTGAGTAGTTCCCTCTATATCATTAACCCTATTTAGATATTATTTTTGTTTAAATAACGGGGGGATAATATGAAAAATTTCTTAATAATCATTTCGGCTTCATTTGTTATTTTTACATTTTGGATTGCATTATCATTATATACATTTATCACAAAAGATGACTCGCAATACTTTAAAGTTGACCCTGCTTTCGAACAAAACAAAAAGATTAGTAAAGAATTAAAGAATATTTAAAGAATATTTACTTATATTATTATATCGTCATTATCATAATTCAATTCCTTTTTGTCTATCCAGTATTTATTTTCCAATTATCTGTCTTATTGAGTTTGATACTTTGACTTAATTTCCATCTATTTACGTCCTTAATATATATTTTCCCAATTATATATTAATGTTTCAACGAAATCATACTCAGAATAATGATCGGGTTTTTCATAAACCAATGCAACAAGCTCTACCTGACGTTGTAGTTTTTTATATTGTTTCTGCATATCTGTTCATTAAATTGCTATTTAAGTTCAATTTAGCATATATTTTAACTTCAACAAATGATTCTTATCAACCCTAAGGGATATCACTATAATCACTAACGTCTTTAATTTAAAAAAATATCATTGTATGATATGATACCAAGCTTTATTTAATTTAGATTTGAATAAATAAAAGGAGGCGTATCATGAAAACTTTAATAATTGCTTCAATTCTTAATCTTTTTACAGCCCAAGGCATTTTCACTCAAAATGATTCTTTTATAAATGAAATAAATCCAATCGAATTATCTTCTGAGGAGATTTATTCCAGGTGCAGTGATGCTGTTGTTATGATTTACAAATATGACGGTAATAATGCTTTACTCGGCTATGGCAGCGGCGTGATAGTATCAGGCAGCGGATTAGTCTATACTAATTATCATGTTGTTGAAAATGCATCCCGTATTGAAATAAGAAATGGAAACGATATTTATGATAGTGTTCCATTTGCTGGTTTTGATCCATTTAATGATGCAGCTATACTTAAACTTCCGGAGGGTAATTATCCATATATTAATATTTCGAAGGATAACGATAATAAAATTGGAAGCAGCATCTATGCACTTGGAAATCCACAAGGCTATACAAAAACTATATCGTATGGAATTATAAGCGCTTTAAGATCAAATGAAAACCTAAATCAAATACAGTTTACCGCACCAATTGCACCCGGATCAAGCGGCGGTGCTTTACTAAATACAAGAGGCGAACTAATTGGGATTACAGCATCATGTGTAACGACCGGCCAGAATATGAATTTTGCAATACCTATAAATATTTTAAAAAGTATGGCCATAGTTGATTTAAGAGAGAACGAACAATCATTTTTATTTAAACAAATGTTTTCCCTGTATACTTATTCTGAAAGAATTTCATTTGATTCAACAGTAATGATAATATCACAATATTGTGATTTGTATAATAATGATACTGCGAAATGGGAGTTTGCCGGTCAATTTTATTCTAAACAGGGTGAGTATGATAGTGCCATAGCTTGTTATAGCCGGGGAATTGAGTTAAATAATACAAACAAGTTCTTATATAAATATAGAGCTGATTGTTATGCTCAAAAATCAGATACGTTTAAGGCTCTTTCAGATTATCAAAGCTCTCTAACACTTTGCAGTACATATCTTCAGGCATATATCGAAAGAGCAAAGTATTTTCAATATACTTTAAAAGATTACAAAAGGGCAATTGAAGATTATGAAATGGTTTTAAAGATAAATCCGGAATATGACTTTGTTTACACAGAAAAAGCTAGCTGTAAGCTTAATCTGGATGATAAAGAAGGTGCCATTCAAGAGCTTGGTAACAGCCTGTTATGGAAAGATGATAACCCGGTTTTATATAGAATGAGAGCTGAAATTTACTCAACATTAAAGATGTATGATAATGCTATTTCGGATTACTCTATGGCTCTTTACAAATCCCCAATGGAAATTGATTCTTATCTAAGCAGGGCAATTTTATACAGCAAAATTGATGATCCGGTAAGCGCAATCAGGGATTACCAGGAATACATTAAATATGAAGTGGACGATCCAACGGCGTATAACAATATGGCTTATGCATATATGAGTATAGAAGATTATAACCTGGCTGAGTACAATTTTAACCAGGCCTTAAAATACAGTAAATTTCATTTTGATAGCTACTTAGGACTATCAATTTTGAATATTAGGCAGGGTAAAACCAAAGCATCAATAAGCAACATGTGTAAGGCTATAGAAATTCAGGATCTGTTGTTATTCGGAAAACCCGGAATTGATAAACTCGAAGATAATGGTTGGTTTTGGGATTCAGATGAAAAGAAAGATATGAAGAAAATATTTAAGATAATGGGGATTACAAATAGAAAAGTAGAGCCTAGTGAAAACAAAGAACCAAAATCACGGAGAGTTAAGCGTGAAGCTGCTGAGAGGAATATCAATTAATCAGAGCAATTTGTTTAAAAGATGCTTTACAAATTATTTAGATCCATATAAGATCATGTTTTTCTTCTTTATTATCCCCTGTAGGCCTGTATTTGGAGAATTTCCTGAGTTTGGCTTTATGCTTGTTGAATCATTTTCAGTAGAATTAAATTCGGGGAAGAAATTGTATTATAAACAGATTACAATTTTCTGAATTTATTAATTCCTGAAAAGTTCTTATGTTTGTATTCATTAAATAACTCGGGGTGTGGCTCAGCCCGGTAGAGCGCCTGGTTCGGGACTAGGAGGCCGGAGGTTCGAATCCTCTCACCCCGACTTAAAACCGCGATTATGGCTCAGAATTATAAAATATTCAGGGCCATTTTTTATTATGAAAAAAGCTTTGTTTTTCAACAAAGCTTTCATGGTGAAAATAAGTATGTTAAAACACTCTTAACCGAATACAAATCCGATAACAATAATCGCGAGCATGATAAATATGGTCGTACCTATATAAAGGTTACTGCTTTTTTTCACGTCGCTCATCTGTTTATCCATTGTTTGAGTATTTATTTCGTGGTTGTTCATTCTGAAGATTCTCCTTTAAAGTTAGCTGCTAAATTTTATTTTTCTTTCGTAATCAAATTAATATAATAGGGTTACAGGGACAATCACCCCAAGACGTTATATTATTTTTTCATAATCAATTTTATGTGAGGGAAGCGCATTTTTTTTGTTTTTATGTGAATTCTGCTGCCCTATTTCAGACAGCAGAATTCAGTTTTGCCGGATACATGTTTTCATAATTTCTCAGCCAAAAATGAAGCCAATCATTATGATCACAAAAAAAATTGTCAATGCTCCGGCTATGAATACATTGCTTCTTTTCTTGAATGATTTAATATCAAATTTCATAATTTCACCTTTACATCAGTAAAGGATGTTATGTTTATTAACAAATACAACACTAAAATACCTCTATAAAAAGTGTTTGTAAATAGCGAAAGAGGTCATTTTTGAGATAAATTACATAAACGCAGTAACTACCTGAATAGTTTACTTTACGCGGATATCTGTCATAAAATAGCATGATCAAATGAATAAACATGAGAAAGCACTCAATAATATACAAAACAAGAGAAACCAAACTTTAGTTTCTCTTGTATACTGTGCGGAATAAAGCTGTTATTTGACTTCTACAACTTTTGTAATTTCCGAGAATGCTTCCTTCAGCAGTCTCTTTTGTGTCTCTACAAATATGTGATTAGAGCCCGGTGCAGGGGCAGGACTCTCATCCCTGCTAACACCATATAAAGTCATGTTATTCCCAAGAACTCTCAGGTCACGCTTAAGCCTGTATGACATAAATATCAGCGCGCCCATGTTATGCGGTTCTTCCTGTGCCCAAACAACTTCCTTTGCGTTAACATAGGTTTTGAGTACCGCTTTAATTTCTTCAGAAGGATACGGGTAATATCTTTCAACCCTCACAATTGCAGTATTGGTAATATTATTTTCTCTGCGGTACTTCAAAAGATCATAATAGAATTTGCCGCTTGTTAAAATAATTCTGTTTACACCCGATTTATCATTAATATGCTCATCATCTATAACTACTCTGAATTTTCCGCCAATGAACTCATCTTTAGCTGAACGCGCCTCAGGTAATCTCAGCAGGCTCTTTGGTGTCATAATTATCAGCGGCCTGCGGTTAGTATATTTACCCTGAGTCCTTAGCAGGTAATAATACTGCGCCGGTGTTGAAGGGTTGCATACAGTAATGTTATCATCCGCGCAAAGTGTAAGGAATCTTTCAAGACGGGCGCTTGAATGCTCCGGTCCCTGGCCTTCCTGTCCATGCGGCAAAAGCAATACAATATTACTGGGCAGGTTCCATTTATCATATGATACAGCTATAAAATTATCAATTATAACCTGGCCTGCATTGGCAAAATCACCAAACTGGGCTTCCCACAGAACAAGTGAAAGCGGATCAGCGGTACTGTAACCGAATTCAAATCCCAGCACTGCAGCTTCTGAAAGAAGGCTGTCAAGAGGCTCAATTTTTGCAAGCTGCGGCGCAATATTATTAAGCGGTATTATTTCTTCTTCGGTTTCCATATCGGTAAGTACAACATGCCTTTGTGAAAATGTACCTCTTGCGCTATCCTGTCCGCTCAATCTGACCGGGATTCCTTCAAGTAAAAGTGTCCCGTATGCAAGAGCTTCAGCAAATGACCAGTCAACCTGAACGTCACCGGTTAAAAACTCACGTCTTGTTTCAATGAACTTCTTAAGCTTCGGGTGCAGATGGAAATCGGCAGGTAATGTTGTTAATATTTCAACAATTTTCTTCAGGTCATCCATCGTAATTGCCGGAAGCTGGTGAGAGCGTAATATCTTTACCTGTTCATCAGTAAGCCTGATTGGAGTGTCTGATCTAAATATAACTTCACCTTCATGGGCCTTTGCATAGCCCTTATCCATAATCTCATAAATCTTGCTTTCCATTGTCTTAATATCTTCATCATTTACTACTTTATCACTCAAAAGCCTGTTCTGATATATAGTCTTAACTGTCGGATGATTTCTGATAGCTTTATAAAGAACCGGTTGTGTAAATGCGGGCTCATCTGACTCATTATGCCCCAGTCTTCTGAAACTGTAAACATCAATTACCACATCTTTATGAAATTTAATCCTGTACTCAAAAGCCAGCTTTGTGACAAGCAGTGTTGCCTCGGGGTCATCACCGTTAACGTGGAATATAGGCGCCTGAACCATCTTTGCGACATCTGATGCATAAACCGTCGATCTCGCATCAACCGGGCTTGTAGTGAACCCAATCTGGTTATTGATGATAACGTGGATAGTTCCGCCTGTGCTGTAGCCTCTTAGCTGTGAAAGGTTAAGTGTTTCTGCAACAATACCCTCGCCCGCTATAGCTGCATCACCATGAAGTAATACTGAAATATACTTGTCTCTTTCAGTATCATTCATCATAGCCTGTTTTGCGCGTACAATACCTTCAACCACTGGGTTTACAAATTCCAGGTGACTTGGATTGGATGCTACTGAAACATTTATATCATCACCATAGATTGTTTCATAGACACCCGAAGCGCCAAGATGGTATTTAACGTCACCTGAGCCTTCGACAGAATCAACATCTGTGATATCTTCAAACTCTGAAAATATTTCCTGAAGGTTTTTGCCTATAATATTCGCAAGGATATTAAGCCTTCCTCTGTGCGCCATTCCCAGGACAAGTTCATCCACTTTAACAATTGCGGCCAGACCTAAAAGGTAATCAAGAACAGGTATTATAGTTTCTGAACCTTCAAGCGAAAATCTCTTGTGGCCTATGTATTTTTTATCTACAAACTTCTCAAAGTTTTCTGCCTGGATAAGCTTGTATAATATATGCTTCTTTTCTTCATTAGTAAATGAAGGCTGGTTTTTTATCGGCTCCATTTTATCTTGCAGCCATTGTTTTTCTTTCGGATCCTGGATATGCATATATTCTACACCAATGTTCTCGCAATAGGTCTTTTGCAGAATATCAAGAATATCACGCAGCGTTGCAGTTCTTAAACCGGCAAGGCGCGGTGTAATGAATTGCCTGTCGTAATCCCAAACAGTAAAGCCGTATGTGTTTGGGTCAAGCTCAGGGTGATATTTTGCTAAAGGTTTCAGCGGGTCAAGGTTTGCGAGTAAGTGACCGCGAACTCTGTACATGTTAATCAGTTGAATTGCTTTAGCCTGCTTTTCAATTTCTTCGAGATTATCGATGCCGTCAAAATTTTCAGGGTTGTTGTCTGATTTCCATACAACAGGTTTCACAGGCATTCCCAAATCACTGAAGATACCATCATAAAAAGCTTCTTCGCCTATTATGAGCTTGTGCATTTTCTGCAGAAATAATCCCGATTCAGCGCCCTGTATTATCCTGTGGTCGTATGTGCTTGTGATATTCATTACCTTGCTTATTCCAAGCATCGTAATTATATCTTTTGTTACGGCCTGGTACTCGGCGGGATAATCTAATGCGCCGGTTGCGATTATTGCGCCTTGCCCGATCATAAGTCTTGGCTGAGAAGCTACTGTTCCGATTGTTCCGGGGTTAGTTAAGGTAATTGTCGTTCCCTGGAAATCTGAAATATCAATTTTACCGCTTCTTGAACGGTTAATTATATCGTTATATGAATCAAAGAACGTGCGGAAGTTCAGCTTGTCTGCATTTTTAATATTGGGTACTATCAGCGAGCGTGACCCGTCTTTTTTTTCAAGGTCTACTGCAAGCCCCAGGTTAACCGATGTTTTTTTTATCAAATGCGGCTGACCTTCAATAACAGTAAACGCGTTATTAAGCGCAGGAATTGAAGACAATGCTTTGACAATCGCCCACCCGATTATATGAGTAAATGAAATCTTTCCGCTGTTTGTTTTTTTGAGATAACTGTTAATTATCAGCCTGTTCTCTTCAAGAACTTTAACCGGGATTGCCCTGAATGATGTTGCAATGGGGATCGTAAGGCTGGAGGTCATATTTTCAATAATCCGCTCACCAACACCCTTTATCTGAACGGCTTCTTCACCTTTTTGCGGCTGGGGTAAATTAATTTGTTTTTGCGGTGCTTCGGGTTGGGGTGTGTAATTAATGTATTTGCCTGTTTCCGGTTTTGTTGAACCATTTGCTATTTCTGGTTTTACCGCAAATTTACCATTAGTAACAATATCTAAACTTGAAAACAAATTTTGCCAATCCTGCCCAACTGAATTTGGATTATTGAGATAATTTTCAAGTAACTCCATAACAAACCAGGAATTTACTCCAAATTCAGCCAGTTTTTCACGCTGCTCTATTGATAAGTCTTCTAATTTCATCTTAATTCTTTTATGATAACTGCAAATTTAATCAAAATTAATACTAAGTTCACTTCAAAATTTTTAACCATTATAGCAGGCAAAAAATTTCTAATAAACATTAAATTTATATATAGTAAAATTGCAAATAAGGAGAAAGCAGAACAGGAAAACTTGAACTAAATTTACTTCAGCTAAGAGGTATTTTAATATCAACTATTGTCCCTCTATTTAGCTCCCCTTTAATATTAAATATTCCGCCAAGTATCAGGACTCTTTCTTTCATTCCGAGAATTCCTAAAGAAGAGCCTTTTTCAATTTCAGCGTCAGTAATTCCACGGCCATTATCTGTAATTCTCAGTATCATCCATCCGTTTTGCACGCTTAGGTCAACTAATATCTCACTTGCGCCTGAGTGTCTTGCGACATTTGTGAGGGTTTCCTGGAAGATCCTGAATATGGAAATTGATTTTTCAGGATTGAGAGTAATTTCTTTTTCTTCAGTATTTGTTATGCATTTTATTTTCGCCCTCTTCTCAAATTCTTCGGCATGCCATTCAATAGCGTCGACCAAGCCAAGCTTATCAAGGATATCAGGCCTTAATTCGGTGGAAATTTTCCTAACCTTGTTAATTATATCATCTATGTAAAAGCTCATTTTCTTCAGTTCATCCGAAATATTTTTATATTCATCCTCTTTTTTGCTTGCATACAGTTTGGTTGTATTTTTTGAGAGCATTGCCATATCCATTTTAAGCGCGGTCAGATCCTGTCCAAACTGGTCATGAATTTCTCTGGATATATACAGCCTTTCTTCTTCTCTTACTTTTTGCTGATAGCTGTATAGCGCACGGAGGCTTTTGGTAGTTTCTTCCAGTTTTTGTTCATAATGTTTTCTCTCGGTTACATCCGTCAATATTGCCTCGATTGACATAGCCTCATTATTTTTATTCTTGACAAGGATACTTCTCTGGTTAAGCCATATTTTTTTCCCGTTCTTATGTGTTATCATATACTCAAACGGGATGGGAGTTGTTGATGATTGTATCATGTTCATAGAAAACTGGTATGGCTCTTTCCATTCAGGATCAACTATACTCTGCAGCAGCCCCGGTTTATTATAAAACTCTTCCGGTGAATAACCTGTCAGCTTTATTGAAGAAGAATTAATGTAATTATAAACTTTTGAAACAGTATCCTGGCTGAATATCATATCAGGCGCGTTTTCAGAAAGCCGAAAATATTTTTCTTCAGCGTCTTTAAGCCTTTGCTCAACATCGCGGCGGTACATTACGGAATTTATTGCAGTGCTAAGGTCACGGTCATCCAATGGTTTTGTAATATAACCGTATGGATTTGTTCCTTTGGTTTTTTCAATTGTATCTTCATCCTGGTGTGCTGTTATGTACACCACCGGGATGCCAAAACGGTCATTAATAATTTTTGCCGCTTCAATGCCGTCTAATTCGCCTTTTAAGGTGATATCCATTAAAATAAGGTCAGGTTTAACCTGTTCAGAGATGGTTATTGCGTCTTCTCCCTTGGAAACTATGCCTGCTGAAACATGACCGATGCGTTTTAAAGTTAATTCAATATCTTTTGCAATGATATTTTCATCTTCAACAACAAGCACTTTTATTTTTTTAAATGTCAGGTTCATAATATTAGAGTTAAAATTAACAGTTATCTTAAGTGTTCCCTGTTTATAGCTTTTTGCTGTAAACTGGTTCTTTGAAGCTTAAATTTATTTCAGTCCCGTTATCAATGGTAATAGAAAAGTCTCCCTCAAGCTGGTCAATTAAGGTATTTACAAGCTCCATACCCAGGGAAGCCGTCTTTTTAAAATCAAGATTTGTCGCACCGATGCCGTTATCTTTTATCATAAGATGGTATTTATCATCGGTATCTTTATAAAGTTTTATTAAAATAATACCATTGCGGTCATCAGGGAAAGCATACTTAATAGCATTGGTGAACAGCTCATTTATTATCAGTCCGCAGGGCAGCGCGGTATCAATACCAAGATACAGCTCCTGGGCATCAATTTTTATGTTTATTCTTCCCGGTGTAGAGTCATTTGCAAAAAGCAGGTACGAACATAACTCGTTTAAATATTCCCTGAAGTTAATGCGGCTCAAATCCTTTGTCTGGTAGAGTTGCTGATGGATAAGCGCCATTGATTTAATTCTCTGCTCGCTTTGATTAAAATATGCTACTACCGTTTTGTCCTTAATTTTATCAGCCTGGAGCCTCAGGAGACTTGAAACAATCTGCAGATTATTCTTAACACGGTGATGAATTTCCTTTATCATTACTTCTTTTTCACCCAATGACCTTACAATTTCTTCATTTATCCTTTTTACATCTGTAATATCCTGTATTGTACCCTGCATACCTTTTAAAGCGCCATTTTTATCATAAACCGGCTCTCCCATTACTTTAACATACCTTATCTCTCCATCAGGTCTTATTATCCTGTCTTCATTCACATAGGAAACATTCTTGATCATGGCATTCTTAATTACTTCAATTGTTCTTACTTTATCTTCTTCATAAATATATCCCATTGCTTCTTCAAAATCTATTTCACCTTTCCTTGGGTTAAGCCCCAGGATCTTATAAACTTCTCTTGAGTTTGTAATATGATTTGTACTCTTATCTAAAACCCAGCTTCCAAGGTGAGATATTCTCTGCGCCTCTTCCATGTTCTTCCTGATCTGTATTAATTCATCTTCCTTGTTTATACGCTCCGAAATTTCGATCTGTGCGCGGTTGTATAGCTCTGCATTTGCCGCTGCTACAGAAAGATTTACTGAAATAGATTCAAGAATTTTGAGGTCATATTCAGTATAGGCGTTTTCCTTGAAACTGAATACTGAAATTACCCCTATAACATTTTTCCCAAGCTTCATTGGAATAAATAATGCTGATCGGGTTATTGGCGCATTAATATCCATTTGAATATCCGATTCCAGGGAATTCATAACATTTCCTTCGTCATCAATTATAAATTTATCTTTCCGGTCTTTGATGAGTTCGTAAAAATTATTTATTATTACAGAATTACCTGTTACAATTGCCTCCGATTGAGTCCCTTTGTAATTTGGTCCTACATTAAGAGGCGGAAAATCTGCCGGATTGTGTTTTGTATTTTCCACCCAGGCAGCTTTGCAGTATATTTTCTCACTTTTCCTGTTATATTCTGCAATTATCATTGAATCGCAGGGGATTACCTCAATAGTTTTCCTGTAAAAGATCTCATAAATTTCTTTCAGGTCAAGTGTACTAAGAAGCTCTCTTCCGGCCCTGTATAGTAATGTAATTTCTTTATTCCTTAGTGCAAGCTCTTCGCGTGCTTTCTGTTTCTCCTCTATCTCATTTTGTGCCTGCTGGTAAAGCTTTGCATTCATGTATGAAACTGCAATGTGAGAAGCAAGCGCTTCTATCATTTTGATATTCTCTTCGGAAAAAGGCCTGGTGCTGAAATTAAGCAGCTGGATCGTACCGAGAACAGATCCCTTATATAACAATGGAACTATAAGAGCAGATTCTGCTATTTTAGTAGATTTGGTCTCTTTTTTCGAGACCGATCCGTCTTCACTTACAAAATACCTGATGTGTGCTTTTTTCAGAAACTCTTTATAGTTTTCAATAATTCTTGATCTTTTTGATTTAATAACACCGCTTTGTAGCCCTTTACCGGTTTCATCAAATTTTATCTTTGGGACATCTTTTGTATCAATTTTCTTCCCGTTATTAAATAAGCTTTCAAGGATGATATTTTTTTCCTTTTCGTCAAATATTGAGATCCCCATATCGCATTCCGGAAATGATTTGTATATTATTTTGTTTATCCTGTCATATAATTCATTTTTTTCAAGGCTGCTGGATAAATGTTTTGTTATTTGATAAAGATCTGATATATCCTTTGATGATCTTAATAATTTTATTTCAGTTTCTTTTCTTACCTTAATTTCATTTTGCGCCTGCTCAAAAAGCCTTGCGTTTGCTGTAATGGTAGAAAGTTCGGCTCCGAATGTTTCCATTAACTTTAGATGTTCATCATTGTACGCATTCTTTGCATAACTCAAAACCTGGATAACACCAATTACCTTCTTGTGTAACTGCAAAGGGATAATAAGGGCTGAACGGTTTATCTTATCGCTTTTCTTAAGTCTTTTTCTGATCGAGTTATCTTTATATATATATATAACACTTTTGTTTTGTTTCGAGTATTTATCATAATCATCAACAATCATAGATTTGCGTGACTTTATGACTATGCTCTGTAATCCTTTCCCGCCTGAATCCAGCTTTAGAACAGGGATTTTTGTGACATCAAGCTTTTTGTTCTTTACCCATGCCGCGCTGCATTTAATTAGTTTCCTTTCACGGTCATATGAAGAAATTATCATTCCGTTGCATGGAACAAGCCTTGAAATTACTTTGTGTATCTTACTATATATTTCCTCAAGATTTATTGTTGAAGATATCTCTTTGGCTGAATTATACAACAGGTTAACTTCTTCATTTTTTCTCTTTAGTTTCCCCTGTGCTTCCAAAATTGATGTCACATCGTTTGCCAGAAGGAGAATGGATCTTTTGCCTTCAAATATTACCTGTGACCTGTTTATTTCAACATCAATTAATTCATCGTTTTTCTTCTTATGCTTCCAAATTCCCGCATTTGTTGTATTATACTCCTCTTTATTATGGATTAAAGTTTTTCTATAGGCACGGTATTTTGTTAATTCTTCCTTTGGGGTAATATCAGTAATTTTCATTCCAAGGAATTCCTTCTTTGTATATCCATAGTGTTTTATCAGCGCATCGTTAACGTCGATAAATTTCTGTGTCTTGAAGTCATACAGGCACATTGGCAGCGGGTTCTTATAAAAAAGCAATTTATACTGTTCTTCGTTATGCTTTAACATGTTCTCAAAAACCTGCTTCTCCGTGTTATCAAGAAGGTTTCCAAAGAGGAAATCTGTTCCGTTGATCTTAATTAACTCAGTTGAAACTATTACGTTCTTAATATTGCCTTTGAGCGATCTAATATTAAAATTAAAAGATCTTTTCCTGTTCTTTCTGTAATCCTTAAGTATCTTCGTTCTTTCTTCAGGGGCTGCCCATAAACCAAGCTCATCCGTGGTTTTTCCAATAACCTGTTCGCGTCTGCATTCAAGCAGTTTCAAAAACTGTTTATTCACTTCATAGTATTTCTGAGTTTCATTCAAAATTAAAGCCTTGGCAACAGGGCTTGAGTAAAATGATTGAAATAAAGCAGGATTATTTTTTTGTAATTCTGAGATCGAAGGGATTGCCGCTGTCTTATTTTTTATTGCGTTACTTCCGGGCATAGAAAAAATTATGCTGAATTAAAGTCGAAGTATATGAATTGCCACTCTATTGAAAACCTAAAATGAAGGAATCACTGTAAGTATTATATATCTAACTGTAAATATAGCTATTTGTATCAAATAATCATATAATTAAATTGACTACAAACTAACCGCGTTATTTTATTGATAGTTAAGAGATTAATGATTAATTTGCACAATGGAAACAATTATATTAGGGGCTGACCACAGAGGATTTAACCTCAAAGAAAAACTTAAAGTACTTTTTTCAAAAAAATATGAGGTTATTGATGTGGGTACATTCAGTGATGCCATGGTAGATTATCCTGATATTGCAGAGGCTTTAGCAAAAGCAATTCAGGGTGGTGCAGCTAAAAAAGGAATTATTATCTGCGGAAGCGGGGTAGGGGCATGTGTTGCCGCTAATAAATTCAAGGGTATAAGAGCAGGAATTTGCCATGACGCGTTTTCTGCGCACCAGGGCGTTGAAGATGATGATATGAACGTAATATGCCTGGGCAGCGGTGTTGTAGGTGAATCACTTGCTGTGGAAGTAATTAATACTTTTCTGGAGGCAAAGTTTATACCTGAGGAAAGATATGTAAGAAGATTAGAGAAGATTAAGAAAATTGAAGATAATCAGAAAAATTAATATCAAGACTCATAATTAATATTTAAATTCACATTTAACACTAAGAGCCCTTTCAAGTATTTCAAGGTAAGCGCGCTTTGATATTTCTATTGCCCCGAACTTTTCAAAATGCGGTGTTGTCATCTGTATATCCAGCAGGATGTATTTGTTCATCCTTAGAAGCTCATATAATTTTACAACACAAACTTTTGATGCATTGTTTACTTTGTGGAACATAGACTCCCCGAAGAACGCGCCCTTATAGGATACGCCGTAAAGTCCCCCAACCAGCTCATTATCCTGCCATGCCTCAATAGAGTGCGCGAAACCCCTGTGATGAAGCTCAGCATATGCTATCATGATCAGTTCATTTATCCATGTGCTCTCTCTTTTTGAGCATTCAAAGATTACTTTTTCAAAGGCTGTATTAATTCGTATCTCAAAGGGATTCTTATTTAATACCTGCCTTAAGGATCTTGAAATTCGGATATTACTTCCATGAAGCTCAATTGGCATTATAGCGCGTGGTGATGCCTCGAACCATGCAATTGAACCGTCTTCTTCACCCATGGGGAAGATTCCCATAGCATAGCCGTTTAATACCTGGTGCCAGTGAAGTAAATTATATTTATATTTTGCCGGGCGCAAAGGTTGAATTAATTATGCGTTTACTTCTATTGATGTTCTGAGCGCAATTTCTTCAAGTACAGATTGTGCTGACATGCATTTCTTAAGTTCCCCCGAAACTACAGCCGCTCTTCCTTTGTTATGAACTTCCATAGTTATCGATTCAGCTTTATCGTAGCCGTAACCTGTAGCTTTGATGATCTGGTTTATCACTTCATCGAAATCATGATGCGAATCGTTGAACAATATTAGCGTAAACCCCTCAGTGGTTACATCAATATCTGTTGGAGATGTAATTTCGTCTATCTGCTGCATAAAAATATTGGTTTTCTTTTGTATCAGACTACAAAAGTCTTTGCTTTCTGTATAGAAATAATATATCTTAAGACCATATTAATTTATAATGAACGACCAGACTTTTGTAGTCTATTTTTCTTCAATCCCTGCCTGAACTGTCACGCTATCACGAATTAAGGCAAACAGGCGCAATCAAAAATACGCATTCGGTAATCTTCAGGAATTCCACTCTTCGTTCTCATAGTCATATGAAGAGTGTGAACCCCTTTGGGTTGCCTTGTTGTAAAGCATTGCTCCTACCATATCTTTATATGAAACACCGTCATCAAGCTCATCTTTTGCAATTTTGGAATTATTGTGTAATCCATCAAGCATAAATTCCATGAGTGATGCCAGCTCATAATCATTTTCTATCGGTTTTATGTACTTCCTGACTGTTTTTTCAAGACCATCAATACGTTTCAAAGTTCTGAAATATTCCTCAAATTTCATATCATCGTTCAGTTCAATATAATTACCTGCTTCAAACCATTTCACAATTTCCGAATATGGGTCGTTCTGCGAACTGTCTTTTTGTTCGCCCTGTCTTCTTTTCTTCTGCAATGGGTCGGGGAAGTATTTCCTGAAAATCTCGCGGACACTTTTGCCAATTAATGCTCTGCTTACTTTCACGGGACCTTCCTGCTCACCTTCAAATACAAGCTCAATTTTTCCCGTCATTCCCGGTAAAACTGCTGCAAGGTCGGTTATCCTGGGGAATATTATATTTTCATCATTTATTATTGAGCGCCTCTCTGCGTTGCTTACAAGGTTTTCCATTGCTGAAATTGTCATTCTTGCGCTTACGCCTGACTTCTGCTCAACAAACTCACTTCTCCTGGCTTCATGTGCTGAGAGCTCTATAATTTCCTTCATGTAGTATGGAATAATTACATCCTTATCATGATGCCTTTTTATCCAGCTCTGAGATTCAGTTATCTTTATACCATCTTCAACACTTTTTGGGTAATGGGTAAGTATCTGCGAATCTATTCTATCCTTAAGAGGAGTAATAATGTTTCCCCGGTTTGTATAATCTTCAGGATTAGCAGTATATACTATAAATACATCCAGCGGGAAACGTATGTTAAATCCGCGGATCTGGATATCGCGCTCCTGCATAATATTAAGCAATCCAACCTGAATTCTGGGCTGGAGGTCAGGCAGCTCATTAATTGCAAAGATGCCCCTGTTAGTTCTGGGTACAATCCCGAAATGTATCGCTCCCTCATGTGAGTAATGCAGCCTTTGAGTAGCCGCCTTAATGGGATCAATATCACCAATAAGATCAGCAATTGTTACATCAGGAGTTGCAAGCTTTTCACCGAAACGCCTGTCTCTTCCTATCCACTCAATTTTGGTATTATCGCCGTTTTCATTAACAGTATCGACTGCAAATTTGGATATAGGCAAAAAAGGGTTATCGTTTATTTCAGATCCTTTGATAATAGGAGTGTATTCGTCCAGCAGGTCAACAAGCATTCTTGCCATTTTGGTTTTAGCCTGCCCCCTTAAGCCAAGGAAAATTATATCATGCCGCGCCAATATAGCGTTAACAACCTGCGGAATAACAGTTTTTTCATAACCAACAATCCCGGGAAATATCTCTTCTTTGTTCTTAAGCTTTTCTACCAGATTCTTACGAAGCTCATCTTTTACTGCAAGCACTTCATAGCCTGATGACCTTAGCTCACCAAGAGTCTTTGGATGATTTGACAATTGACCCATTTAAAATTTATTCTTTCTATGTATTAATATTCAAAAATTAATTAAATAAATTAAGTAATTCAACTTCATAAAATTTAACAATTTTTGATTAAAATTAATTTCAAATAATGCAAAAAAGGGAAGATATTATACTTCCCCGGTTTTAAAACTATAATAATTAATTAAAGGATTTTAAGAACTTTCTTAAAGAATGATCATTTATAGTAATAGATATACGAATTCAGGTTCTCTATTTCCTGCTTTTTTTCTTCTGCATCCTCTGTCATAAGGTCACGCATGGAGATCACCCCAATTAGTTTCTCGCCGTCACGTACAGGGATATGCCTGATATTTTCCTGCTGCATAATTTTCATACAATCATTGTAGGAATCATGAGCTTCCATTAATATAACACCCCTTGTCATAACTTCATCAATAATTGTGCTTTCCATATTCAGCTTCTTGGCGGCGCATCTTATCATCAAATCGCGTTCAGAAAAGATACCTCTTAGCTTTCCTCCTTCATCAAGTACCGGGACAGCCCCAATATTGTTTTTTGACATCTCGTTAACTACTTCGTAAACGGTCATACCGGTGTTTACATAGTGCAATGGCTTGTTGGTGCAGATATCACGAAGTGACTTCATGGTGGTACTCCTTTCTGGCCTGAAGGAAATTCCTATCGAGACCCGGAAAAAAAGTTTTACATTGAGAAATTGGAATGCCTTAAGATAATAATATATGTACGCTAATGCAACTTTATTTATTAAACATTCCTGATTCTCAATAGGTTTCTTTGGAAAAATTCCTGTTTTAAGGGTATTATTTGATTATTTAGGATTATTAATTCTTCATTAGAGGCTGAATTCCCCCGAAAACCTAGTCAGGCAGCTCTTCGCAGAAATAATTCACCATTGAAAGTGTTTCTATTACCCGGCCGGGTGAGATGCCGACAGCTTCTATTCTCAGGATATTCTCATGGTCTTCAAGATCAAAATTCCATTTATGCACACCTCTGAGTGAATTGAGATGCGGTGCAACCCTTTGTATCTGCTCATGCCCGGCTACATCTGTTCTGAAAACGAATACTTCCATAATTATTTCTAAATAATTAGTTGATAATTTTATACAGCCTTGTTTTCTTTTGTTCCTGTAACTGGTTCTGTATCATTTTCAATATCCATATAATTAAACCGGCTTCTGCATTTGTCTCGGAATTTTTCTTTCTCCTCCGGTGTCATTGCCTCGTATTTTGCCCTAAGCTTTTTTTTCCATTCATCGGGGTAATGATGATGCCTTCTGCCGCAGCCGCGCCCCATGGAGCCGAAAAGTATCTTTGCGAGGATGAGCAGACCGGCAGCATGCCAGTACGAGAGCAAGGGACCGTTAAATACAGAAGGTATAATTGCGTTCCATAACAGCATCACAACTGCGCTTGTGATGGCAAGTATTAAGATGAGCTTTAATATAAAGAGGGGACCTCTTATGAATTTTCTATGTTTCATGTTGTAACCTTTTTATTTCTATTTAAAATTTTTTGTTTGATTATCCTGATGTTATTTCATCATAAAGCTCTTTTAATTCTTCCCTGAGGTACCGCTCTGCATACCGCTTACGTGAAAGAAGTGTGTTGATACCCGTGCCGGTAATTTCAGAGATCTCCTTAAAGCTTTTTCCTTCAAGCTCGTGCATTATAAATGTTTCTCTTTGCTTTACAGGCAGATTATTTAAAAGTTCTTCAAGCATTGGCCAGAATTCCTGCCTGTTGTAAAGAATATCCTGTGACTGTGTGTCTGTATTCTTTGCGTCTTCAAACCTGAATGAAGTATTGACTTCATCATCAAAGACTGACTCATTCATTTTATCCAGCGATACCGGCTTAATTTTCCTGTACCAGTCAATAATTTTATTTGATGCCGCCTTAAAAAGCCATGATGCCGCCTTTTCTATGGGGTCTTCGCGCATTGTTTTTGTGAACTGGTAAAAAACATCCTGAAGTATATCCTCCGCATCAGACTCGACAGCAATCCTGCGTTTAATAAATCCAAGCAGCCTTGGACTTTCTTTTTCGATAACTTCCTTTAACTGGGAGTTTTGTTTCAGCAGTTTTTCTTTCAAAAGCCGGTCTTTTCCAAGCTCTCCCTGTAACGCAATTTCCATTTAAACAGGTCTGTTATTAATGTTAACATTACTTCTTTCTTTTATATTAGACGGTTTTGTGAATGAAATATTTTATCTCTAAAATAGCTCTAATTTAAGCAGATTTCATCATTTCATTGGCTTTTTCAATTAGCCAATTCTTTGTCCCAAGTGGGTTACTTTGCATTTTATTTATTTTTCTAATTGCCAGTTCTATATTTTCTTCTGAACTTTTACTGATACCTTCAAACTTAATTTCGCTCAGCTCTGTTAACAGATTCAGAAATTCATAATGCGCAGTTTTCTGATCTTCTGCCATTAAATTTTCGGATTTAAGATAATGCCTGAAGGTATCAACTGCCGATATTGTCTGTTCTATCATATTCTGTTCATAATAAATCCTTACAGAATAACTTTTTACCATAACTTTCATTAGGTATAGCTTAAATTTTGTTTTTGAAAAATATTCTAAAGCCTTATCAAAATCCATTAATCTATAAGCTAAAAATGCTTTACAGTAGTTCAGTGTATTTGTTTTCTCTTCTTTAGGAGAAATTCCTTTCTGATATCGGTTCAAAAAATCTTCCGACCACTTATATTCACCTGCCATACATGCTGAAGTAAAAGTTGAAATAAAATTTACAAAAAGAAAATTATTTGACGGAATAAAATCTCTTTCTATCATTTCTCTGAATGACATGAACCTATCATTGTAATAAGACTCATCGCCTAATTTTAAACGATAAACTGAAAATGAGTTAATAAATTGAAGTATGTAATACATATCTTCACGGGGAATATTTTCATTATATTTTTCCTTTAAAGTTAAAAGCTTACGGTATTCTGCTTCATCTCTGGTTAACTCCAGCAAAATAGTTTGTTTGTATATCTGGCATGATGGATTGCCTTCGAATTCTTTATCTTTAACATACTCCCACAGGTTATCAAACATTTCCATATTAAAATTTATGTTTCCATGATTCTTATTATGCAGCATTTTTGAATAAAGCCTGAGCAGCCCTATTAAAGAATAGTCAAGGAATGTATCAAATTCATTTTGTATATGATTGAATGAATAACCGGTTTTCCTGAACTTGAAATGAGATGTATTTATTTTACCTAATTGATGACGCAATGCATAATAAGTTTCGTCTTTGACCATGGAGTTTCTAAGATAATCACTTACTTTCCTTTCTTTTTGGCTGTATATGAGGTCAAGTTTTCTTTCATGGAGTTCATCAAGCAGGGTTATTTCATTTTCATACTCTCTTTTTTCTACGGTTCTTAATTTCAAATAAGAAACAGCCAGTTGATAAAGATCTGAAATGTAATTCTTGAATTTAAAGTAATCAAATTTTTCACCTTTAAATATCTTATCATAAATCTTCTCTTTTGTAAATTCTACCGCGGTAAAATCCGGGTAAAAGTTCAGAATTTCTTCTCCAAGTGATTCCACATTCTTGTTTTTATTGAAGTATGGAGAGCTTATATATTCCCCGAATTTTACTACCTCACCCTTAGAGAAAGTTTTAAGCAGTTTTACTAGTTTTGTGTTTTCCATTTATCTATTTATTACTTCTATAAACATATGCAAAAATACTTAATATTTTGCTAAAAACAAGGTTATTTAACAATTACTGTTCTAAAAACTCCAAATAGATTCTTTGATTGGTCAAACTTTATAAACTAAGTTTGTTCCACTAATGGCTGATAAGAGTATTGACAATTTTCCAAACCTCCAAGAAAGCTTCGGTTTTTAAAATCATCTTATCGCCATTAGACGATTAAAATCATGAAGTTTCTAGGAGGTTTCAATTTTAAGAGAGATGAAATATGAAAAAAATATTTTATGCTGTAACTTTACTGCAAATACTTTCCCTTACTGCCGCCTCCCAAGTAACTAAAATTTGGGAAGCGAGAATGAATGGTACTTATAATGGTACGGATCGTATAGCATCTATGCAGTTAGATGCAAATGGAAATATTATTTCGTCATCCAATTCATATAATTCGTTGTTTTATCCGGATATAATTACAACTAAGTATAATTCTGCCGGTATATTGGTTTGGTCCGCTGTTTATGGTGCTCCGGGAACTTCATACGAGGGTGTTTACAGCATGAAAATTGATATTTCAGGTAATGTAATTATAGTGGGATCTAAAGGAGGTACCTTTGGTACCGATATTCTTGTATTAAAATATAATTCTTCTGGTATTTTGCAATGGAGCGATAGCCTTAACGGTCCTGCAAATAATAATGATTTAGCTATAGATGTTGTTGCTGACGATGCAGGCAATATTTATGTATTGGGTTATTCATATGTAACATCAACAAATCAGGATATAGTTTTGATGAAGTATAATGCATCGGGCGATAAATTATGGGTAAAATATATTGATGGTGGCTTTTCATTAAATGATCGGGGTTCTAAGATAAGTATCGCTCCAAATAACAGCATTGCTATTTCCGGATACTCGTATACAAGCATTAGTTCATTCGGGGTAATTGTAATTTCTACAGATACATCCGGTTCATTGTTATGGCAGTACTATAATGCCGGTTACTGTAACATTACAAGCATGAAACTTGATAATACCGGGAATATATTTGTAGGCGGAGATAAGGGATCCAGTGTTACAGCCTCAGATTATTTTATTTTGAAGGTGAACAGCTCTGGTTCCTTCCAATGGCTAAATACATACAGCACGTCTGTATCAGGCACTGAAAGGATTCAATCAATGGAAGTAGATAGTTCAGGATCAATATTTGCCACCGGTTATACCTATACTGCAAGTGCTTCTTTTGATATTACTACTTTAAAATATAATTCATCCGGAATTCTTCAGTGGCTTCAATCTTATAACGGTGTTGAAAATAACTTTGACCAGGGGCAGGATATGGATATAGACGAGTTTGGAAATGTTTTTGTTACCGGTATTAGTTATGAAAGTTCGACAAGCTATGATGTGTTAACTTTAAGATATAACAGCTCAGGCGTCCAGCAATGGGTTGAAAGATACAACGGACCCGCTGGTACATTTGATTCGGGTGAAAAGATCAAGTGTCTACTGGACGGTTCAATTGTAGTCGGTGGCAGAACAACTGGTATTGGAACTTCGGAAGATATTACTCATATAAAATATTCTGATGGGTCGCTTCCGGTTACTTTAAGTGAATTTACAGGTGTTATAAATGGTAGAAATATAACGCTTAACTGGCAAACTTCCGGAGAGATCAATAATGCAGGTTTTGATGTTCAGCGGCAGATAATAAAAGAAAATGTATCGGGTAACTGGGAAAATATCGCATATGTTCATGGTAACGGAACTACAAACCAGCCGGTAAACTATACATTTGAAGATAAAAATCTTAATTCAGGGAAATATAAATACCGCTTAAAGCAAACTGACTACAATGGCAACTATGAATACTTCAGTTTAAATGATCCGGGTGAAATAGTTATTGGAAATCCCGGGAAATACGAACTTTCTCAGAATTATCCAAATCCATCAAATCCAAAAACAAAAATTAATTTTTCTGTTCCTTTTGATAGTAAAATTTCGATAAAAGTATATGATATGCTCGGGCGGGAAGCTGCAGTTCTATTAGATGGATTTGTAAAAGCCGGTTATAACTCTGTTGAATTCGATGGTTCAAATCTAGCTAGTGGTGTTTATTTCTATAAAATAGAATCAGTAGATTTCATTGAAACAAAGAAAATGATCTTAGTAAAATAGAAAGCAAAAAAATGAAAACATCAATAATAATTATAACTTTATTTATTATTACAGCTTCAGTTTCATACTCACAATGGCTGCCTGATGTACGGCTGACCAATGACCCGGCTTACTCTGGTACATCTCAAAATCCAAGCGCAAGATGTATGGTAACAAACGGAGATACGGTGAATATTGTATGGAATGACAGCCGTAATGGAGCGAGTTATGAAATATACTATAAACGCTCAACAGATGGCGGAATATATTGGGGTTCAGATACAAGGATTTCCAATAATATATATATGTCAAAAGACCCGGCTATATCAGTATCAGGTTCAGTTGTACATGTTGTCTGGAATGATTTACGTGACGGGAACTACGAGATATACTACAACCGCTCAACGGATGGGGGTTCAAGCTGGGGAACAGAAATAAGGCTTACAGACTACCCAGCAGTGTCAGAGAGACCAAGCATTTCTGTTTCCGGTTCAGTTGTGCATGTTGCATGGCAGGATTTTCGTAATGCATTTTCTGTAAATGTTTACTATAAACGCTCAACTGATAGTGGGTTAAGCTGGAGTGCTGATACACAGCTGACAAATGACACTGCTTCCGGGAATCCTACTATTTCAGCCTCAGGTTCGGGAGTAAAATTAGTTTTCTTGAGAACTCAGCATTCGGGTTACGATTACGGCATTTTCTACAAAGCCTCAACAGATGGAGGATTAAACTGGGGAACTGAAATAACCCTATTGAATGACTCTGTTAATAAAGCTAATCCCATTTTATCAGTTACCGGATCATCTGTGTTTGTAACATGGTTGGACCCACGTTATAGATATCCCAATTATGAGATATGTTATAAACATTCAACAGATGGCGGCATAACCTGGGGAATTGATACCCGTCTAACAACAAACCGCACTTCTGCAACTGCATTTTATAATATATCAGTATCCGGTTCAGGT
>JBDTNV010000031.1:0-23643 GCA_039933555.1 Ignavibacteria bacterium | reverse complement strand
GCTGCTGAATGTTAGATGCTTTAATTGTCTCCTGAAAAGTTACATAGCAATCAAGAGCTTTAAGTGAATTTTTGATATCAATCTCTTCAACTTCCGCAATGCAATCAATTTCTTCGGGTTTGGAACCGCTTATTTTGAAATGCTTTTGCTTAGCCGCTTCTTCTTCGGTTACCGTAAAGAAAGCAAGCCTTTTTAAATATGGCGCAGTTTCTTTCATTTCAACAAACACTCTTTTTACGATACCATGAATTATCAAATGATCATGGAATCCGCTGATGCCATGAACAGCATATGTTACTATTACATTTGGCTTAAGCCTTTCGATTTCATCCTGTACGACCTTCTCAATATCCCTTGGGTCCATTTCTTTCAACCCGCTATCAGGCAGGTCAAGCACATTCATTCCGCTTAGATTCAGCACTTTTTCAACATCAAGCATTTCTTTGTATCTGATATCGCCCATTTCTTCAATGGAATACCCATATTTATGGCGCTGTTTTGTTGCACCGCCTTTTGTCAATGTGAGAAGGTAAACATCATGGCCATCTCTGCGCTGTTTTGACATCAAGTGAGCTGGACCGAATGACTCATCATCAGGATGAGGGAAGATATATAATATTTTCATTGGTTATTTTTTTAGTTTATTATTTCCATGTAATTTTTTGTTCTAAAGGAATCGTTCTCTTTCCTTCATACTCGCTATCGGTATATCCCAAATAAACCAAACCCATTACATTATCATTAACATTCAATCCAAGGAACTCTTTCATTTCATCACTGTGTGTCATACCGCCGGTTGACCAGAAGCTTGCTATACCAAGTGATGTTGCCGCAAGCAGTATATTTTCCATTGCAGCAGCAGTTGCTGAGATTTCCTCAATTTCGGGTACACGCTTTTCGGCATCACGTTTCATAACGCAAACAATTAAATGCGATAAATTTTTTCCGTTGCCAAGTATCTTCTCATATTTAACATTGTTGAACTTTTCTTCCGGTGTAGATTTCCTGTAAAGTTCAGCATGACTTGAAACAAACTCTCTTGCTTTGCTAGATGAATAAACAATAAAACGCCATGGTTCAGTATGTTTATGTGTCGGTGCCCAATCAGCTAATTCAAGTAATTGCTTAACCTGTTCATCGGGCACTAACTTTCCATTCATTTTAGAAGGCTTTACAGTCCTTCTTTTCCTGATTACCTCTGAAATTATGTCAAATTTATTAGTCATATATCTTGAATGAATTTATTGTTAAATATTATTTCATTGGTACTTCAATTACCAGTATTTCTGAATTATCATCAGAAATTACATCAATATTGTCAGATCCTTCAATCCCAACAGCATCTCTTTTATTCAGCTTTTCTCCGGCAACAGTTACTGAACCTTCCAAAACAAATAAATAAATGCCATTTCCATTATGCCTTATACTATAATTAACATTGGTTCCTTTGGTAAGGTTTGCAAGCGAAAAATATGAGTCCTGATTTATCCATAACGCGTCATCTGATTTTTCCGGTGCTACCACTGTCTGAAATTTATTTATTCTGTCTTCTGAATTATATGTTTTCTGGTCATATCTTGGCTCAATATCCCGTTCTTTCGGGAAAACCCATATCTGCAGAAAATTCACAGGTTCTTTTTTCGAAGCATTATATTCACTGTGATATAATCCCGAACCTGCTGACATTATCTGCACATCACCTGTATTAATTACATGTTCATTTCCGGTCGAGTCTTTATGAGCAAGCGCGCCCTTTAACGGAATAGAAATTATTTCCATGTTGTCATGCGGGTGAGTGCCGAAACCCTCACCCGGCTGAACTATATCGTCATTCAATACTCTTAACAAACCGAATCGTACTCTTTCTGGATTATGATAATTTGCAAAGCTGAAAGTATGGTAGCTGTTTAGCCACCCGTGATCTGCATGTCCGCGGGAATCCGCTCTGTGAATTATTGTTTTCAATTTATGTTATTCCTTTCCTGTATAAATATATTGTGTCTCAAAAACTTACGCTGCTTTGCTTACTTCAATTGCTTCTTTCATTTCAGCAAATATCTCCAGTTTCACATCAGGTCCAACAACTATGCCGCCAGCTTCTGTCAAAGCATTCCATTTTAACCCGAAATCAAACCTGTTTATCTTTCCTGTAATTTCAAAACCTGCAACTTCAAGGTTATCAAAACCTCTTGATTTGCCGTTGTATTCTACATCAAGTGTAATTTCTTTTGTAACACCTCTTATTGAAAAATCACCTGTCAGTTTATAATTGCTTTCGGAGATCTTTTTGAAACTTTTGGAAACGAATGTTATCTTTGGCTGGTTTTCTGCATCAAAAAAATCCGCTGATTTCAAATGACCATCCCTTTGTTCATTTCCCGTATCAATAGAATCTATATCTGCTGAAAAAGTTACCTTAGCATTTTCAAAATCATCTTCGGGTGACTCGATCTCTGCATCGAATGTATTGAATTTGCCTGATACTGTTGAAACAAGTAAATGTTTTACTTTAAATTTTACTTCTGAATGTGCGGAATCAATTTTCCATGTTCTCATTTTATTACCCTCCAGGTATTAATGTTAGTTATTTGTTAAACCCTGTTCAAACAATATTTGTTTAAACACATAGATAGTTAAAAAATTTTAAATCTTATCTGCATATAATTTTTCAAGTAGCACTGAAAGCTGCATGCATTCTTCATCAGTTAAGCCTCTTGTATTTTGAACATGTTCGTTATCTATCAGAGGCTTTAGCTTATCAACAAGTTCAATTCCATTTTCAGTAATTCTGGTAATTGAAATTCTTCTGTCTTCTTTTGTTCTGTCTCTTACAACAAGGCCTTGTTTTTCAAGTCTGTCAATGATTCGTGTGATATCAGATGCTCTTTCGATCATTCTTGAAGCTATTTCACATCTTGCGTGACCCTCAGGATGAACGCCTTTCAAAATCCTTAGGACATTATATTGCGCAGCGGTTATTCCAAAAGGTTCAATCATCTTATAAAATCTCTCATCAAGCAATGTTACTGCGACCCTTAAATTAAGATCCACCTCTTCACGAAGTTCCAGTTCCTTACTCATCTTTAACCATTTTTTAAGCGCTTCACCCATTTCTCTTTATTTAATGTGTTCTAACATTGTTTGTTGTAACAAATATAATACAAAACATTATGTGTGTCAACACCTATTTCCATAAAGTATTGTAAAAACAATGTAAACTTCGCAGGTCTATTTAGTGTATTTGTACATTAGGATACTGTCAACGTATTTTCCTTCAATAATCATATCTCTCATGCATCTGCCTTCAGGCTTAAAACCCAGTTTTTTGTATAATGCAATTGCATTCTTGTTTGTTGAAAAGACTGCAAGAGAAATTTTTTTGTTAACGGGATTTGATTCGCCCCATTTAAGCATTCCGTTTATCAAAATTTTCCCTATGCCTTTACCACGCCACTTCTTTTTTATAAATATAGAAAAAAGCCCTGTATGGGAAGTTCTTCTTGTATCCCAGTTATCAAAAGAAATAAAACCGGTGATTTCATTTTTTACTTCAGCTACCAGGTAAATTTTACCCTCTGCCTCTTTGAAACGTTTTATTTTTTTTGATTCGGTTTTTACAGTTGATTTGTACTCGTCCGGTTCAGCAAGAGTGAAAGGTCCCTCAGCCACAATATCTTTCATGAACTTTACGATCTGTGATGCGTCTTTAATGACCGCAGTTCTCAAAATTAATTCCCTTTTATCCTTTAGAACAAAAATTTGCTTATCTATAGTACTCATTAAAGAAAACTATTTTAGAATTATCATTTTACTTGATTCATTGAAAACTTTTGTAACTCCATCATTATAAGTCGCAATAAGGTTATAAAAGTATACTCCGCTTGCCAGATATTTGGCGTCAAAAGAAATTGACCAGTTTCCACTTTCTATATTGCCGTCAATAATTGTTGCTACAAGCTTTCCAATTGAATCATATAATTTTAATGTAACATAGCTATTAAGCTTAAGCGAATAATTAATCGTAGTAACCGGATTAAAAGGATTCGGATAATTTTGTCCTAATGAAAATCTTTCCGCAATTACAGGGTTCTTATCTTTTAAAGGGAAATCAGTACGGAACACGTATAAACCCGTTGATCTGTCGGATGCGATTATTTTTTCAGAATTAAATATATACGGACCCCAGCAGCCCTCATACGTAAAACCATCATCAGCAGGGAAGGTATCGTAATAGGCAGCTTCAATAGGACCAAATGGATTACTTACATCAATAACCCTTAAACCTGCTGTATAATGCGCTGCAAATAAATATCTGCCAAATAATTCAACATTATGAATAATAGATGTTGTTATTCCGGTTGGGTGCCATTCAGCAATTTTCACCACATTATTCAGGTTTGAAATGTCCCAAATCTTAAGATACCTGGGATTGCCGCCAATTTCATCGGTAACAAAAGCATATCTTCGGTTTTGTGAAATTGCAATATTATGGGGACCCGGGCTCGGGACATTTTCCCAGTACGCAATAGTTACAAGGTTATCTTTATCTCTGGCATCAATTACAGAAATTCTCCCCGGAGGATTATAGATGTTGCAGGCAAAAATTGTATCATTCACTATACGTGAATCATGCACAACATAGTCTTCCCATTCACCCCGCTTAACAGGATGTACCGGATCATTACTGAGATCAAGTACGAACAAACCACCTATATTATAGTCACCCGCATTAATGTAAATATATGGACCTTCAATTGAGATAGTATGCCCCATAGTGAAATCACCATAATAAAATGTGTTAACAAGATGAACAGAATCCGGCAAATATTGAAGATCAATTATCTGCAGGCCGCTTGGAATACCATCAGCAACAACATAAGCATAATGAGAAAAAACCTTCATTTCACGGCAGCAGGAGGGTAGATTAAGCCCTGGCAAATATGCAGCTTCATAGATATTATTTGTATCAGAGATATCGATAAATGCAGTACCCTTGGCGCATCCAAGAATACCGTATTCTCTTCCCTCGGGAGAAGTATAGCCCCAGCATGCAGAATACTCGCCATCGGCATGATGATTGTTAATATTAGCAAGCATCCGCATATTTTTAGACTGCTGTGAATATATTACCGAAGCAAAAAGACAGAGGGCTATCACCTGGAATGCAAATTTCAATATTGACCTTTTAGAGTAAATTAGTTTTTAATATTATTTTCTATCTGAATATTGAATGAAGTAATTCTATCAGTTATATTTGAGCAAACAAAATTACAATAACAGGAGTTTCTATGAAATACCTCTTTGTAATAACAGCTATTCTGTTTATCAATTTAACACAAATTTATTCACAATTAAAGGAAGGTAATAATCTTGCAGGGGTAACCCTTTGCTATTCACCCAAATTACAAAACGTAATATTTGGAGCGAATTATGAATATGAGCTTCCTTCTGCAGGTATCGGGGTATTTGGAATCGGAGCAGTTACAAGGTTCTGGATCCATTCAGAAGATATTTTGGATAATTCTGCTAAATTAAGAAATACAAATATTGCAATTGGGGGAAAGGTAAATTATAATTTCAAAGAAATTTCAGACGGCAAATTTATTCCTTTTGCCGGATTTAGAGCTGGGTATAATAATGTAAGCACCAAGTATACTCATTTGGCCGGTTCATCTAATAATGGAAAAAACACAGGGAATTCAAAAGCTGATTGTTCCTAAGCACTCAGGGCGGCTTCAGGTATTTCTTCAGCAGCAAAATTGCCGGTGCAGTACGGCTGGGACTTGGAAATTATCATCTGAGGGCGGTTGAGCTGGGGATAGATATTAAGTTTTAATTAAAAATCCACACTCTTTCAAAACAGATTTTTGAAATATTATACAATTTTGATTTTAATCCTCAGGTTTGCAACCTATCTAAATGTTAAATTGTTATATTTATAAGAGTTAAATCATTGTATTTTCAAGTAAACTAAAACATTAAGAATTTATCACTAAATTTAATTACAAATGAAAAAGATATTTCTATTATTAATTCTCATATTATTTTTCGGAGTTAACTCAACCAGATCACAAATAGCCCTTAAGCTTGGGCCACTAGTCGGCTTGACCTCCCCAACGGTTGATTACAGTGGTGACGCAAAGGATTTTTATGCAGGTACTAAATACGGCATGCGTTCAGGCATTAACTACGGAGTTATGGGTAAAGTTCAGCTAGGACCCTTGAACGGAAGGCTCTCGATCAGTTATGCTTCTCTTGATAACAGCGGTAACGCTAACCCTAACCAGCCCAACAGTACTTTAGAAATAAAGAATAACCTTTTTATGTTCACAATTGGGACAGAATTTGGATTTGGAATTCCATTTAGCCCGGTAAAGCCATATGCAGGTATTGATGTACTTTTTTCAACTATAAGCGGTACCTATAATTTTCAGGGCACTTCTGAAGTATCATCAGGTGAAAAAAGCATTAAATCAGCTACCCGAACAGGGCTTGGCCTTGCTATAGGCGCTGAAGTGGGTTTTGGAAAAACATTCACACTTGATCTCAGCTTAAGGTACAACCTGATAAATCTTTTTGGGAAGAGTTATGACGGATTGACAAATTCAAATGACAGGAATGATGCATATTCCAGCCTGAATGATGCCGAAGATCCGAACTACAGCGCATCAAACAGCAAGCATCCAATAGGTAACAGCAGGTCAATAGCAACAATCCAGATCAATGCAGGCCTTCTTTTCGGATTTTAAGGATTTTGGTATTTTCAGAGTATCTAATAAATAATTTAATTTGCGTTAACATGAAAAAACTATACAGGCCGGTTCTAACCGGGTTATTAATTGCTTTTGCGTTCATGAACTTCGGATGCTCGGGGTTAATGGATGCTATTACCAATATTCAGCGCCTTCAGTTTAAGCTTGATAAAGTTACGGGCATGAAAGTTGCCAATGTGCCGATATCAAACTTTTCCTCAATTTCAAATATCGGGCTGCTTGATGCGGCAAATTTGCTTGCGGCATTTACCTCCGGAAAGCTTCCTGTTGAGTTCACTCTAAACGTGCTGGCTAAGAACCCGAATGATGGAACAGGCGGCACAAAACAATCCGCAGCGGTTATAGAAAATCTTGCATGGAGGCTGTTTATCGATAACAACGAAACAATTAACGGTAATGTAGGGAATATTTCTGTGCCGGGAGTTGGCTCAACCACAAATATACCAATTGGTATGTCATTAGACCTTGTAAGGTTCTTCAGTAACGGTCAATATAATGATCTTATCAATTTAGCTCTGGCATTAGGCGGCAGGAACGGTTCATCATCACGAGTAATGTTAAAAGTTAAGCCTACAGTCCGTACAGCAATTGGTCCCATTACCTATCCTGGAGAATTTGATGTCATAGACAGGGAATTCCACGGCGGAAATTAAAAATTATTTCTTAAATCAAAAAGCCCGTCAATTTAATTGACGGGCTTTTTTTATAATGAAATGATTTATCTATTTTATTTCTTTTTCATTTCTTTCGACCTTCACCTTAACTTCATCAGCATTTCTTTCGATAATGATCTCACTGTCCTTTAAGCCGGGCTTGTCCAGATCTTTTCTAACCATTTCTCTAATCTCGGTATCCGTTTTACCGTCAAACTGATGCGGGTCAGCTTTTTTTGTCATAAGCCTTATATTCTCTTTGCCGTTATCATTTTCAATGTTGATCCCAAAAGTTTGTGGTTCCTTCAACTTGTCATTATCAGATTTTTCCATAAATATTTCTTTTCTGCCTTCGGGTGTGGTTTTGAACTTAAGCTTCATATCAACACCCTGTTCTTTAAGCTTCCTTTCAACTTCATTTTGCACTTCCTCATCGCTCATACCCGTTGCATCAATATTAATACTGAAGAAATTATCCAATGCGGCAGAATACAGAGGTCGTTTTACGTCATAATCCATCCCTGTAATTCTTATGGTTGATACTTCGCCGATTGATTCGAGCTCTTTACAATAATTTTTGACCTGTTCATCAGTAGTATTGGGCAGAACTATTCTATATAGAGTTTGTTTTAACCCGTTATTGGTATTTTCATTGGATGTAACCTGCGCATTTTTCATCCAGGGAAGTGCGTTCATTTTTTCCAGAAAGCCTGTATTATCTGAAGGTACTACCATTGTTATCATTTTCCCCGCGGATTCTGTTTGTGTAACAGGCATGTTGCATGCGCCAATTACAAGTAAAAGCGCAACTATTGTATATACAAGCCTCAGCTTGTGAGCAAAAAAGAAATTCTTCATCTTTTGGAGCTTCCTTTCGTTTAATTGATTTTGATTTGTAAGCTGGATACCCGCTTTGTAGAGCCAGTTTTCTACTTTTGGAAATGTTCCTGAGTAGTCTTCCTGCTTAACCTGCTTTAAATGATGCTCCAAAGATATATTTTCGTTATGTTCTGCGTTATTATGAACCATGTTTGCTTTTTTTTGTTCCATGTTAGCGTTCTGTCCTGATTTCTGAGATGAGACTGAGTGTTTCATTTTCCAGATCTCCGTTAAAATCACCGTAAGTATTACAATTACGGCCTAAAAAATTTTCCTGTTCTGTAATATATTTCTTAAGTTTTATTCTTGCCCTGCTTAACCTTGATTTTACAGCTGATAAGCTTTTTTCACTCTGAATTTTTTTAATTTCTTCGATTGAAAAATCAGCTATTTCAAATAACAGTACAGCTGAGCGTTCTTTCTTGGAAAGCCGTGATAAAGCACGGTTCAGCATCATCCTGTTTTCAGACTGCTCAGCCCTGTCATATACATCGGGTAGGTTATCTGTAACAGATTTAGCCTCATCCATTGGCAGAAATTTTTTCCAGAAATGTTTTCTGATGGAAGAATAAAACGTCGTAGTTATAATTTTAAAGAACCATGAACGAAATTTTGATTCATCTTTTAAGCCCGAAAAGTTTTCAAGTGCCAGCAGGAATGATTGCTGTAAAACATCCTCAGCGTTGTCCGCTGACCAGCTTGAGCACAGAGCCCTTGAGTACTTTAGAGCATCATTGTAATGAGGCTTTAATAATATTGTAAATTTAGCTGAATCTATGGGCATTTGCCTTATTAACGTTAATAAACCGGTTTACTGATAATATGATGCTTTAAGGCATAAGAAAGTCGCATTTCGTTTTATAAATAGTAAAATTATGTTATTTTTGATATTAAACGAACCAAATTAACAGCAATTTCGACTTAAATTTAAAACTTTTCTTAATGAAATCATACAGCAAAGAAAATCTAAAAGAGCTTATGACAATTCTAGGGGTAGGCAGCTCAATTGCAAGGGACCTGATTGATATCGGGATAAATTCTGTAAAGGATCTAAAGAACAAAGATCCGGAAGTTTTGTATAGTAAATCCAACATAAAAGTTGGTGTAGTTCAGGATAGATGCCTGTTGTATGTTTTCAGATGTGCGGTTTATTTTGCAAACAACAAAAAAAATGACCCGCAAAAGCTGAAGTGGTGGAACTGGAAAGATAAAAAATGAACAGAAGAAGCAGGAATTTTTTAAGAAACCTGAGTTTTAATTTAACTTTCTGCGTACTTGCAGGAGTATTATTTGTAATATTCAGATTTTTCGGGACGTTTGATTTTGAAAACCCCGGCACACCTATTTCATCTCTTCATTTAATGCATGCATTTCTGGAAGGCTTTGCCGTGGGAATACTGAACGGCTTTTCAATAACGGTGATAGACCTGTTAGTGGATACTGAGCGATTCAAAAGGCGTTCATTCAGATATACAATAATCTTTAAAAGCCTTGCTTATTGTTTTTCAATAGCTATAAGTGTGGTTTTAATCTTTGGATTAAACGACCTTTTAATGGGAAAACAGGAAATACCTGTTAAGATCGATTCTGATACAGGTAACAGGATTACGAGAATGTATATAATAGCAGTTTTTACTTATATCATTTGTATGAATGTGCTGCTTAACCTTTTCAAGGAAGCAGATAAAAAATTCGGCCCGGGAGTTATGCTGAAGCTTTTTTCCGGCAGGTATTATCACCCTGTAATTGAAGAACGCATATTTATGTTTTTAGACCTCAAGTCTTCCACATCGATTGCAGAAAGGCTTGGACATATCAAATACAGCAGGCTAGTGCAGGATTGCTTTTATGATGTCACAGATATCGTAGAAAAATACCATGCTGAAATATACCAGTACGTTGGCGATGAAATTGTGTTAACATGGGAAACAGAAAAAGGAATTGAAAATGAAAATTGTATATGGTTCTTTTTTGAATTTCAGAAAAAGCTGGCAAAAAACAGTGAGCGTTATACAGAATACTATAATGTAGTACCTGAATTTAAGGCGGGTATAAATTGCGGTTCCGTAACTGTTTGCGAAATTGGCGAAATTAAGAAAGATATTGCCTACCATGGCGATGTATTAAATACTGCTTCCAGGATCCAGGGGCTTTGTAATACTTACAATAAGGAAGTATTGATCTCTGAAATGCTGAATAAAAAGGTGCCAAAAGAAAAGTTTTTTAAAAGAGAATTAATTGGTGAAATTTTGTTGAGAGGTAAAGAGGCACCTGTGGGTGTCTACAGTCTTGAGATTCCAAAATCAAACTAATATTTCTGTTTTTAGAAACAAATTCTTACCAAAATGAATAAGAGAACCAAAGAGATAGGATTTAATCTTATTTCGTGGCTTATTGCCGGCAATATGTTCGTAGTTTTCAGATTTTTCGGAATGTATGATTTTGATCAGTATTTCATTCTGAAAAAGCCAATTGAAATGGAGCTTATGTTTTTTGAAGGAAACGTTGTTGCTGTTGTAAACGGGCTGCTGCTTTCGTTTGTTGATATTGTAATTGATACACCCAAATTTAAAAGAAGATCATTCAGGTATATATTGACTGCAAAAAGTCTTGCATATATAATAGCGATGTTCGTTTCAATTGTTTCAATATTTGTTTTACATGGAATGTTAACGGACAGAGAAAATAATCTTCTTTATTCATTGAACTATACATTAAGGAGTGAGTATACAATAGCTTTATTCCTGTATGGAGTGTTTATCAGTATCCTAATTAATATTTCAAAAGAAGTTAATAAGAAATTCGGTCCGGGTATTTTATTTAAGCTATTCTCGGGAAGATATTACAATCCAAGAGTTGAAGACAGGATATTTATGTTCATTGACCTCAAATCCTCAACGACTATTGCTGAACAGCTGGGGCACTTAAGATACAGCAGGCTTATTCAGGATTGCTTTTATGATGTTACCGATGTTGTTGCAAAGTATAAAGCAGAGATCTACCAGTATGTTGGTGATGAAATTGTACTTACTTGGGATCTTGAAAAAGGAATTGAGAATGATAACTGCTTTAAATTCTTTTTTGAATTCAGGAAAAAACTGGAGTCATTCACCGATTATTATAAAGATAAATATGGAGTAGTCCCGGTTTTTAAGGCCGGAATGAATTGCGGTTCAGTGACAGTTGCCGAAGTGGGTGAACTGAAAAAAGAAATTGCTTATCATGGTGATGTCTTAAATACAGCCTCAAGGATACAGGACAAGTGTAATGAATTTAACAGACCATTACTTATTTCAAACCAGTTGTTTAAAAAAATGCTCAGGACGGACTTTTTTAAAATTGACCTGATTGGGGAAATCCTTCTAAAAGGAAAACTGAAGACGATCTCGATCTATAGTGTAGAGAGTTTAAATTGAAAAATTACTCTTTAAGGCCATCATCTGCTCTAGATAGTGAACTGATATATTCAATTAAGAAGAATGCACTCGGAGAATATATAAAGCTAACATGGGGATGGGATGAGGAAGTGCAAAGAAAAATGCATGAAAAAGAAATGCTAGCAGAAAATATCAGCATAATAATTTTTGATAATAAAGAAATCGGAACTATTGGGAAGATCTTAAATGAAAATGAAATCATAATATGCAGGTTATATATAATTGATGAATATCAGTCTTACGGAATTGGAAGCGATATCGTAAATAGCATTATTGTTGATAATCCCGTTAAAGAGATAAGGCTTGGTGTATTAAAAGTAAACATGAGAGCAAGAAAATTATTTGAGAAGCTGGGTTTTGTGGTTTATGAAGAAGAAAATGAACATTTCAGGATGATATATGAAAAAAATAAATAAGATATATTGAATTATACTTTAAGAAAAGCTTTAACGGATGATCTTGAGCTCTCTTTTGAAATAAGAAAGAATGCCATGATGAAATACATAGAAAGATCCAAAGGCTGGGATGAAGAAAAAGAGATGCAGGGCCATATTGAGGATTTCAATACTGATGTAATGCAGATAATTGAAGCCAGGGGTAAGCCTATAGGCGTGTTTGAAAGTGTTGTTGAATGTGGTAATATATATGTCCATGGTTTGTATATTTTGGATGAATTTCAGAATTTCAAAATAGGTTCACGGATTATTAAAGATATTATTCATAAGGCTGATACGGAAAAAATATCAATCCTCCTTCAGGTTTTAAAAGTAAATACTCAAGCAAAGGAATTTTATGTTAAGCACGGTTTTAAGATTTCCGAAGGAAATGAAAGTTATTGCAAAATGATTTATAAGAATGTTGAATAATTCAGTGTTAAGTTGTAATTTACATAGCCCTCTTTAAATATCCTCAATAAAACCAATGAAAAAAATGGCGTTTGCTGCGCTTGCGGCAGGATTAATAACAGGTATTCTGATCTTAATTACTTTATTCCAGGTTATGGGATTTACTATTAGTGATAGAGTCATTATGGAGTCATCACAAGGTGATTATATTAAATATAATTCATATGACCCCTATTTATTAAGTATTATCAAACAGAGGCAGCCGCTTAGCTCTAATTATATTATTATGATATCAAGAAAAGGAGACAAGAGCTACGGGCATGTGATTAATTATCTTGACCCTACACCGGGAAGCGACGAAGAAATCAAAAAAACCCGCATCATTTGGAATAATGATGGCATCGAAATGACATTTCCTATGGGGCATAAATTATACATTCCTAAAGAGCGATTTATTGGCGGTAGATAAATTAATATTCAGGTTTTAAGCCCATGTTAAAGAACATAAAAGACCATACATCTGCCTGCTCATTAATTTGCTTGTATACAGGTTTACCGAAACCATGTCCTGCTTTTGTTTCAACCCTGATCAACACCGGATTATCACCTTTATAAAATTTCTTCAGTGTCGCCGTATATTTATATGAATGAAAAGGAACAACCCTGTCATCATGATCGGACGTAAGAACTAAAATAGCAGGATACGGTTTATTGGCTGTAATATTATGAAGCGGGGAATATTTTAAAATATACCTGAACATTTCTGCATCATCACTTGAGCCGTACTCTTTTACCCAGGCTGAACCAATTGAAAATTTCTGGAATCTGAGCATATCCATAACACCAACAGCAGGGAATGCTACTTTGAACAGTTCAGGTCTTTGGTTCAATACTGCGCCTATGAGCAATCCTCCATTTGAGCCACCTGCGATTGCGAGTTTAGAAGGATTGGTATACTTCTCTTTAACCAGGTACTCTGCAGCGGAAATAAAATCATCAAATACATTTTGTTTATTCTTAAGCATACCTGCTTCATGCCAGCTCTCACCATATTCACCACCACCCCTTATACATGGCATTGCGAATATTCCGCCGTTTTCCAATAACAAAATCCTTGAATCAGAAAATACAGGGTTCATACAGATATTAAATCCACCGTAGCTGTAGAGATAAACCGGGTTATCCCCGTTTTGCTTAATACCTTTTTTGTGGGCAATGAACATAGGTATCTTAGTCTTATCTTTACTTATGTAAAAAATCATTTTCATTTCAAAATCATCCGTGTCAAAATTAACTTTCGACCTGTGGAATATTTGCGAGGTATTTTTATTGATATCATAAATATAAATTTCCGGGGGCTTTACCACAGATTCAAATGTAAAGAAAGTTACTTCCTCATCATTTTTCCTGCACGAAAATCCGGTTGTGCTGCCGGAACCTGGCAATTTTACATCAAAAAGGAACTTGCCCCCAAGAGTAAAAACGCTCACTTTATGTATTACGTCTTCCATGTAAACAGCGATCATCTTATTGCAGGCAATTGATATGCTGCTTATAGGAAAATCATCTTCAGGTAATACTGTTAATTGTTGAGCTGATAGATCGTTTGAATTAATCTTTAATACTTTACCGTTCGGAGCGTTTTTATTGGTAAATAAATATATTTCGTTCTCAAAATTCTGGATGTAGTATGTATAATATTGAAATTTATCGTCGGTAATGGGAATAAAATTGCCCGGCAGAAGATCAGCAGGTTTGAAAAAAAGCTGTGAACCTTTTTTCCCGTTTTCATTAACATTTAAGAACAAAAACTTTTCATCTGCTGAAGAAGATAACCAAAATGACCTCAAAGGATTACCTTCATCCTTATGGATCAGTTTATCCTCACTTTGCGGAGTGCCTAATTTATGGTAGTATACCGTCTGGTATTCGTTTAGTGCTGTATATTTATTGCTATTATCAGATTGATTATAATAATTGTAAAAGAAACCATCTTTAAACCAGTTAGCACCTGAAAACTTTACTCTTTCAATTTTATCAAGTAAAACTTTACCTGTACCAATTTCAATAACATATATTTCAAGCCAGTCAGAGCCGCTCTTAGTTACCGAATATGCCAGGTATTTCCCATCGTTTGAAGGATTCATATCCAGAAGTGCTATTGTGCCGTCATCTGAAAATTTATTGGGATCAATAAATATTTCAGGCTCTGCTTCAATACCTTTCTGTAAGTAAAGAACACTTTGAGCCTGCAAGCCGTCATTTTTAAGGAAGAAATAGTTATTTCCAGATTTAAAAGGCCACGAAACCCTTGAATAATTAAAAAGCTCTGTAAGCCTGTTTCGTATCTTTTCCCTGAATGGTATTTTTGACAGATAATCATTTGTTAATATATTCTGTTCTTCGATCCATTCTTTCGTTTCAGGTGAGTCAATTTCTTCCAGCCATCTGAAAGGGTCTTCTATTATAGTTCCGAAATAATTGTCTTTCATGAATTTTTCTAATCTTTTGTTTTAATTTCTCCGAGTACACCCTCACTTTTTGCGAGGACAACGCTTGCCATTGTATCGCCAACAACATTTGTTGTTGAGCGGCACATGTTAAGGATTCTATCAATTCCAACGATCAAAGCAACTCCTTCTACAGGCAGGCCTACAGCATTTAATACTACAACAAGCATTATCAATCCCGCGCCAGCTACGGGAGCAGTTGCGGCACCCGTAATAATGCATGTAATGAAGATTGATATATGCTGCGCAAAAGTAAGATCTATACCGTATACCTGCGCTATGAAAATTGCGGCAACTGCCTGGTATAATGCGGTGCCATCTTTATTTATCGTTGTTCCAATTGGAAGCACAAAGCTTGCAATTTTATTTGGTACACCAAGCCTGTTTTCAGTGACATCAATAGTAACGGGCAGAGTTGCTGATGATGAGCTTGTTGTAAACGCAACTGCCAGTACTTGTTTTTGCGCAAGGAAAAAATCAATTGGGGATACCTTCCCGAATATTCTAACGATTGCAGGATAGAGAACAAATGTAACAATTATCATTGCAAGTATTGCAGTTAAGGAATACCAAAACAGCGTTCCAAGAATATCAAAACCAAATTCTGCAACTGTTGCAGATATTAACGCGAAAACTGCCAGTGGTGCTATCAAAATTACTTTCTCTACCAGCTTTATCATTGCCTGTGTGACACCCTCAAAGAAAGCTATTACAGGTTTTGCCCGTTCTTTTGGTATGTAACAGAGCACCAGACCCGTTAAGATTGCATAAAAGACTATTTGTAGGAAATCACCATCTGCAAGTGCTTTAAAGGGATTCTTAGGAACTATATTCACAATAAAATCTACCATATCAACTTTTGCTTCCTGCTTTAAGGGGTCTTTTACTTCATCTTTGTATGCTTCCAATAACTGTGTCTTTGTTTCAGGTGACATTCTGGTACCCGGCTGGATAACAATTGCCAGTGCCTGGCCCAATGCAACTGATATTGCTGCAGTAATAAGGAACAGCAACATCAACTTTCCGCCAAGCTTTGCAATGTGTTTAATATCATGCAGCGATGCAGCGCCGACTATCAGTGATGCGAGTACCAAAGGGACAGCTATCATATTTAGCAAACGAATGAATATCTCGCCAAACGGTTTTATCTCTACACCAATAGAGCTTCTTCTACTCAGTGACTTTAATTCTTCATAAGTTTTGGATTCATCCGACCTCTGAAATTTAACAATTAAATTTGTTATATCAAGCTTGTTATCCTTTTTAAGAGCTTCAAAATATTTTATTATTCCAGCCTGTGAATTTTCACCAAAACTTATTAATAGAGAATCACCCTTAACAAAAGAAACTTGAGACCAATTGTCAATATCTTCATTCAGGTTTTTGTATGATATCTGGATACTGTGATGATCAACACTGAAATACGCGCCGAAGGCTATACCCAGGATAAATCCGAATAGTATCTGTGTATGTAACTTTAATCTCAATTAATCAGCAGTATTAATAATTTTTTCCCTGGCTTTCTGCAGAACAAAAAGTATTGCTGCCGAAATAAACGCAATTGTGAAAGTAAGTCCCCAATAAGTTTTCGGGAGGTATGAAATTTCATAAAATGTTTTTATCCAATGAATAATTATAAATTGAATTTGTGTCATTGAAAGGAATGAATAGAGTCCGACTAAGCCAATTGCGTATAATATATAAAGCTTCATATTTTTTTCACCTTTATGTCCAACAACTGAAAGGAAATTCACCGATGTAATTATTATCATTATTGATAGCATTACCATCTGAATATCTTCGGGTGTGAAGCCATTATATTTTTCTGTGAATATCTGTCCAATATAAGATGCTGCTACAAGTATTCCCGCTGATATCAGCACAAAGCTAAAGAGCTCCTTGGTAAAATTACTGATCTTACTGACATTTGTATTCCTGAGAGCAATTATAAAAGAGGGCAGCCCGATAGAGAAAATGTTTATCAAAGAAACCCTGCGTGGTGTTAATGGGAATTCAAATGCGAAGAACATAGAAAGTACTGTAAAATAAATTACCATAAAATTCTTGGTCAAAAATAACTTTGCAACTGAGCTGACCGTGTTTACAATTTTGTTGCCTTCATCAAATATGCTTGGAAGAAGCGCAAACTTATTTTTAAGCAGAACAATATCGGCAACTTCCCTGGTTATCTGGCTGCCTTCTTCCATTGCAATTCCCATATCGGATTCTTTTATTGCAGGAAGGTCATTAACACCATCACCTATCATAGCTGTGTATATCTTCTCTTTACGGAGAGTTTTTATGATCCTAAGCTTATGCTCCGGTTTTAATCGTGCAAAAATTTTCTTTCCCATAATGAGCGCTAAAATATCATTTTCGCTTGCCGCTTCTATTTCACTGCCGGTTGTAAGCTCCTCATCCTTAATTTCCCAGCCAATTTCCTTCGCAACCGCCTGGATTGAAAAGGCATTATCACCCGATAAGATCTTAATTTCAATATTATTCTTGTGGAAGAGGTTTATAGCTTCCATCACGTCACCACGAACCTGGTCAGTAATTGATACTATACAAACCGGTTCAATTTTAATAGTACTTAAGCTTTCCTCAAGCTCTTTTAATGATCTGCCGGAAGTTTCAATGCCAAATAATAAATTGCGGTATATCTTTAAACCATCTTTATTAAATATCTCTTCTGCGTTTTCTTTACTTATTGATCTTTCATTTAATATATCATACCCTCCAAACACAATTGTTAACTGGTGATTGTTCATTGTTAATTGTAAAAGGCTCATTTTGTTCTCAGAGCTAAAGGGTATTTCTTCAATTACATTCGCATTTTCTGAAGGCTTGTAGATTTCGAGCGTTCTTAGTGTGGCATTCTTATCAGATGAGAGCTTTGAATAAGTGCCAAGTAATTCTTCGATGTGTTCTTTTGAATATTTGGCTGTTAGGGGAGTTATCCTGTTTACCGCAAGTTTATTCTGCGTTAGCGTTCCGGTTTTATCCGTGCATACTATCTTTACATTGGCAAATGATTCAATTGCATTCAACTTCTGGATTATCGCGCCAATCTTGCTTATTCTGTATATACCTAATGCAAAAGTAACTGAAGACATTAGAACTAATCCCTGTGGAATTAGCGAGAGCATAATAGTAGAAATGCGCCGGATAAAATTCAGGTCTGAAAATCCGTTTGGGTTACGGATAATTTCGAGTATCACAAGAAAAATCGCAGTCGAAAATAGAACTTTAACTATGAAATTAAGTTTTACCTGCAGGGGAGAAATATTCATTTTAAACTTCTTAGCAGTCTTTGTTATTTCATTTGCATAGCTGTTATCGCCCACTTTTTCAGCTTTATAATACCCGTTACCGGATAGACAAAAGCTGCCTGATAGGACTTCATCGCCGTTTTTCTTATTTATCGGCAGGGATTCACCTGTCAAAAGTGACTCATCAATTTCGAGCTTATTTGATTCAACTACAATGCCATCCACCGATACCTGGTCACCGCGCTCAAGAATTATGATATCATCTACTACAACTTCGCTCTGGTCAATTGAGTGTTCAGTACCTTCGCGTATAACTTTAACTTCATGTTTTAAGAGCAAACTTACTTGATCAAGCGCACGTTTAGCTTTCACTTCCTGGTAGACTGCAATAAAAGTGTTAAGGAAAATTACGAATGTTGTGCCTACAGTATCGTAAAGTAATCTTGAATCACCTGAGGTAATATAGAAGTACAAAAGGAAAAGTATTACAGATGTTATAACAAGATTAAATACCGAGAAAACATTTTCTATTAAGATTTCACGTATTTTTTTAGTCTTGGTTACTGTTGAACGATTAATCTGCCCTTTGGAAATTCGTTCATTTATTTCGTCCTTCGTTAATCCTTTCATAGTTCAGTCAAAAGGCAAAAGTAAAAAGGCAAAAAATGTTTATTAAATGTTGTCATAAATTTTATTTGGTATTGTTAATCATAGCAGTTAGTAACGCAAATACATTGTTTAATTCTGCATCTAAATTGCTCAATTCGTTTTCTTTGAAATATTCCAGAAGCTTGCATATTTCAATTTGAGTATCAATTTCAACAGATGAAGAACGTGATATCTGGTAGAATCTTCTTCTTTCTAATATTGATTTCCTTGCAGCACCTTCAGCAATGTTAGAAGCGATTGAAACAGACGCTCTCCTTAACTGTGAAGTCAAAACATATTGTTCCTCTTTGGGTAACTTCTTAGTTAATTTATAAACTTCCCTGATCAAATTCAAACTTTTACCCCAAACTGCAAGATTTTTGTGATTTAATTTTAACATGTTACTTGTAATTAGTATTTATAAAATATTTTCTTTTTTGCTTCTAATATTCTTTTTGCCTTTTTATTTTTGCCTTTTGCTTTAAATGCTATTCTGCATTTAAATTTACTTCTCCAATCTCTCCTTCGCTCGAAGCAATTACAACACATGCCAATGAATCAGCCAGAACATTGGGCACTGTGCGGCACATATCAAGGAACCGGTCAACACCAATAATTAAAGCGATACCTTCTTCAGGCAAGCCAACGGATTTAAGCACTATAATAAGCATTAATAGCCCCATACCCGGAACTGATGCCGTACCCAGCGCTGCAAGCGCTGTTGTTAGTAAGATAGTTAGCTGCTGGGTGAACGTGAGATCAAAGCCATATACCTGCGCTATGAATATCGCTGCAACAACCTGCATAATTGCCGTGCCATCTTTATTTATATTGGTGCCTATTGGTAATACAAAACTTGCAATTTTGTTGGGAATACCCAGCCGCTTTTCGCATGCATCCATTGTTATCGGCAGGGTCGCAGCGGATGAACTGGTTGAAAATGCGACTGTCATAACCTGTCTCTGCGCTTTGAAGAAATCTTTAACAGACATTTTAGAAAGCAGCTTTAATAATACCGGATATTCAATAAATGTAACTGCAACCAGTCCTGCTAAAACAGTAAGTGAATACCACAAAAGTGTTTTGAGAATTTCAAATCCAAATTCAGCCACCGTAGCGGCTATCAATGTGAAAACCGCATAAGGCGCAATAACCATTACTTTTTCAACAAGCACTATCATCGCGTCGGTGATACCTTCAAAGAATTGAATAACGGGTATGGATTTATCTTTGGGTATCTGGACCAAAAATATTCCCGTTAAAATTGCGAAGAATACAATCTGAAGAAAATCGCCATCCGCAATTGCTTTGAATGGATTTTTAGGAACAATGTTCACAAGGAAATCCACTACATCCATTTTAACGTTCTGATCAATTGTAGATTTAGCATCATCCTGGTAAGCAGCAATAATATGCTCTTTAGCGTTCTTATCCATCAATCTCCCCGGACCTATGATATTTGCAAGGAGTAAACCAATTGTAATTGATACTACTGCTGTTAAGGCGAAGAAGCCAAGTGTTTTACCGCCGATCTTTGCAATGTGCCTTAGATCCGTTAGTGATGCCGCGCCGACAATCAGAGATGCAAGTACTAAGGGAATAGCTATCATATTAAGCAGCCTGACGAAAATATCACCAATGGGTTTGAACCAAACGCCAATACTTTTTATTTTTTCTACTGAGGCAACACTTTCGTAAACTTTCTCAGAGCCGTCGGAAAGCCTAATTTTCAGCTTAACGTCTTTTTTCTCTTTCAGGTTTTTGTAATATTTAATAATTAAGAGCTGGTCATCGTGGTAAAATGTTTTAACCACTGAGTCTTTTTTAAGGAATGAAAATTCCTGCCAGTTTTCAACCTGTTCTGAATTATCTTTAAAATTCAGCTCAACTTTATTTGGATTAATGGAAAAAACAGCCCCGAATATGGCGCCAAGTATTAAACCGATAATTATTTTAGTATGCAGCTGTATTTTTGGCAATAGATTCCTTTTCAAATGAATATTATCCTGCAATTTAGGTAAAAAGTTATTAAAATTTTAGTATAAAGTGCAAAAGTGATGTTTGCATATATGTACAAATTGTTATTCAAAATGTGGGCTGGAATTCCTGCGAGTACCCCTGTTTTTTTATCAACTTGGGCTGGAATGAATTGATATCCCTCTTTATATCTAAAATTCCAATTCAAGAAATAACCGAGTCAAAAGGACGACCCTGGAAGCAAAAGTTTAAATGGTGGAAGTAACTGAAATACACGTTTCAAATCCCATAAAAATCCCTACCTCAAAACAACTGGAAATACGAAAAGCCTGGATTGATCAATAGGCGAAAGGAGAAATTAAAGCATTTAAAGACTTGATTTTTGCTAAAATAATTATTATTTAATACGGATTTTTATCCATTCTTACCAGGGAAGAGCGTTCACTTTTTGAAAATGAATTTAATAAACAATTATTTTTATAAGTAATGAATTCATATCTCATAAAACCTGTAAGCATTCTTTATGGTTTGGGAAACAAGCCCGCAAAATCATTAAAGAAAATCTCTATTTACACCGTTGGCGATCTTCTACGCGTCACATCTGTTGCTATTCATAAAGCGCTGAAAGACACAATAAAAATTCCTGTGATCGAATCATGGAGGTCACAAGCTAACCTGTTGCAGACAACTGGTATGACTCCTGTAATTGCAAATATCCTTGTGAAAGGGGGAATTGCGAACGTTCAGTATCTTAGTCTGACAAAATTCAGCAATTTGAAGACAATTTTAACGGCAGGTGCCGGCGGCGGAGCAATTCCTGATGATGACCAGATTGTTTTTTGGTTAACTGAAAGCACTGTAATATGCACGAAAGGTTCAGTCTGCGGAACTGTAACTGATGTCCATTCCAAACCCATCAAAAATGCCGAAGTTAAAATCGGAAAAATATCAGATTTGACAGACTCTAGAGGAAGATTCCGCCTGATAAAAATTCCGTTCCGTCCCGCTGAAAAACTTGTGATCTCACACAGCAATTTTTTCGACTTTACAGTTAATACACCTTCGATCTCATCCGGCTACAACACTATAGATATTCAGCCATTCAAACTAAAAATACATTTTAGCCGTAAAAAGAAAAAACTGGAAATTATTAACATCAACGAATACCTCGGCGAAGAAATCGAATCACCGCAGAACTATAAACGAACTTCGGTTGATATGAAAAAACAGCCATTGCGTCCAAATGATGTTTTTGTGGTAAGAACAATTTCTGAAAAGACCAAAGATGCAACACTTGTTTCACGTTTCAGGGAAGTAAAAAATGACAAGCTTCAGATATATACATGGAAAGTTGCATCATCACAGTTGCCACGTAAAGCAGGCGAAGGCTCTGTTCTAAGGTACTCCGGGGGGAAATTTGTATTAACTTCCTTCAACAAAGGCATTAAAGAGTTCATGATGAAATCAAAAAGGGCAGCTCAAATGCTTCCCGCGAAGTATAAAAAGCCTACAAGAGAAAATGTTATCAAAGCATTTAATGAATATCTTAAACTTCAAAAACATATATAATAAAATAATATGAAAACTGAAGAATACTTAGATGAAATTTATTTTGATGACTATCCCGGCGACTCATCCTCCGGCGGTGACGAAGGAGATGATGACTCCGGAGATGAAGATGATGTAGAATATGAATGGATAACGAATAACGGAGGATGTGCCATATGCACCGACATGGCACAGGACACATACGACGAAGAACCGGCTGCGCCACATGAATTTTGCGACTGTACTGTACGAAAAAAAAGAAAAGCCCCCGATAGTAAATGCAGGCGTGAATATAGTATTGAGATGGGTACTAGAAGCGGCGAGCATGACCCAAACATTCCCTCAAGAGAAGAAACAGATTTTAAAATGGTAGCTGATTATGTTGTGCACTGTCCTGATGGTACCGATATCGAAGGGACAGTAGAAATTGAAGTTTCTTGGGATGATATGAATAATTGGGGTGACCAGTGGACAGGTATGGTTGATGATGCGCTTCTGAAAGAGATCATGGATGACCCAGATAACCAGTGCGAGCCGTGCGAGACCCCTGGAGTAGCATAATTTTAGCACATCATTGTAATAATCAGCAAATTTTAGAATAAAATTAACCGCTTAAGTCAGGTTCTTAAACCTGACTTGCGGACTTTCTCTGTATGTAAATTCTCAAGTCATTGTAAAATTAACCAACCCAATAAAGAAAGGAATAAATTATCCTTTTCTTTAATTTTAAAGTAATTTTTTTCAATTTAAGTAACTTAAAACAAGTTTTTGCTGAAAACTCAATTAAACCCCTAAATATATGACTTATATCATTTGTTTTATAAGGCGTTTTTGCTAATTTTGATAGATAATTTTTTGAAAATAATCGGATAACAACAGAAAAGTGGCTATAATAGGTATTTTAAAAGAGCCGGATGGCGAAAACAGAGTAGTTGCGCTTCCGGAAATAGCAGCACAGTTGGTTAAGATGAATTTTCAGGTCCTTGTAGAGAGCGGTGCAGGAAGCAAAGCTTTTGCAAGTGATGAAGACTACAAAGCGCAGGGCGCAGAAATTGGCGATAAAGCCAAAGTGCTTTCTTCATCGGATGTCATCCTAAGAAT
>JBDTNV010000030.1:0-23772 GCA_039933555.1 Ignavibacteria bacterium | reverse complement strand
CGGTTATTTTCCCGTAAACGGCTGATAAATGAGGTCATATTTTAGGCTAATTGTCTGATTTTCTTCTTTAACGTTAGGGATTGGGGTTTGGTTTCATTAATCCTGAACGCAGCAGCCCCGCCTTAAAATCGCGAAGCGGGAGGAAGGAAGGATCCAATAATTATAATAAATACTGGCTCAAGAAAACAAGTAGATTTATAAAACGAATATCCTTTGAAAGAATAAAAATGAACTCACTTAGCGATCTTTTCTAAGAATGTATAGATTCTTCACTCGCTCCGCTTACTCAGAATGAAAAATTAAAACTTTATCCTGTCTTTTCCTACCCATTCATCCCATGTGTAATTATAGTTTGTATACCGTATAAAATACTTGCCGCCGGATTCTTCTAATACTTCTGCCGGGTACCATGAGCCGTTCTCTTCAACCTGCGCGGATTTTTCTTTACCCGTTTTTATCCTGTCATACGCCACCCACTCATTCCAGAAATCTTCGTAGCCATCATATTTAATATAATAAAAGTCGTTCTTTGATTTCTTAACTTCAGCATCGTACCATTTACCTTCCCACGAGACTCTTATCTTATCACCACTTGAGTGATTTACAAAATGTATCGGCTTAAGCTCTGAAGAGTTGAATGTTTTGACAGATTTATCGCTGTAATCGTAAAATTCACATTCAACCCTGCTTTTATCCGAACTCAAAATTCTCACCGCAGCGTATTCACTCCCTTTCATAGCCATATAATATTGACCCGCACCATATTCAGTATTACTGCCTGAAATGCTCCCCACAGTTTTTGCCAGCACGCTTGATTCATCAATTCCGAATAACTGAAAACCGCACATCTGGCGTTCGCGGAATTTCATGGCGTCGCCAAGCTCAGTGCCGGTTTCATTAATTGAAATTGTTCCGTCATTGTTTCTATCGGCAAAGGGCAGACCCGAGAGACAATCAATTATCGTCTGCGTGAAGGTCCAGTTGGCAGTTGATATATTGCACGATGCAGCCGAGGTCAGCACAATTACATTTTTCCCGGCAGAATTTATCTTTGAAGCTTCATCAAGCAGCGCACCGCTGTAACAGCAGTCAGCCAAAAGCCATACAAGCTTCCCTTTGAACTTATCACGCACGGCATCGCCAAGCCAGCTTACATCGAATCCCGTTTTTTTGTAATTGCCTGAAGTGATATCATAGCTTGCAAAATATATTGCGTTATCGTTATCCTTAACGCCATGGCCTGCGTAATAGAAAATAAATGTTGAGCCTTCGGGAGCTTTCTCAAGCGCATCAAGTAAAGCTGATTTCATTGCGTCAACCGTCGATTCTTTGTCTATTAACAGTGCTACATTCTTTGCCTTCACTCCCTGTGATTTAAGCAGCGAGTAAAATTCTTTATCTTTCCTGTTAACGTTGCTGAACGGAGGGAAATTTGAGTCAGTCCACTCAAGCGCGCCGGCAACTACTCCATATGTATCTTCACCCGGTTTTATATCAGAGGTAATTACAGTTGTACCTGTTTTCTTTTCTTTTGAATCACGCGATGTAAGCTCACTAAGCTTTGAGCAATAAACAAAAAAAGGAATCAGAAGCAAAAGCAGTAGTAATTTTTTCATATTTTCAATCCTGAGCGTTAGCGCCTGCCTGCCGTAACGGCAGTTCAGGCAGGAAGGAACCATGTTTAATAGCTCCGTTAGGAGCGAAATGCTTGTAGAAAGTGAAATTAATAATTATCAGAGCTCCATAGGAGCGACATGTTCAATCCTCCTAAGGAGCTCATATTTTGTTGCGTTATCACGTTACAAACATTCTGCTCCTAGCGGAGCTGTTTTAAAATTTAGCAAGACGTAAATAAGACTAAAATAATTACGATCTTTGGAAAACAAAATTCAACTCCCTCCCCTTCGGGTCGAAGACCTTGTTTCTGAGGGAGGGTTGGGTTGGTGTCGCTTTACCGCCAGCCTCCATCCGAAAAAACCAATTATACATAATGCCATTACACCCATAACCACCGGCAGAAAGACCGTAAGCACGCTCATTACAATAGATGTAACATGCTCAAATGTCGCAACTATCCAGTTAGCCCAGCCGGCTGTGAAGGCCGTTGATTTGAGTCGCGCCATGCTTGCACCGCTTTTTATTACGGCGGCTGAACCGCCGCCCACTATAATACCAAGCGTCCACTGAACCATTGGCGGTACATCTGTTATGAATGTTACTGAAAGCAGGGTACCCGCTATTGTGGCAAGCGGAATTGAAATTGTATCAAGTGCATTATCCAAAACGGGAACATAATACGCGCCAATTTCCGCCACGGTCGCAGTTAGAAAAATCGCGAACGCCGGCCAGGAGCCCATCCACTCAAACCCGCCGCCAATATGCACCAACCCTGACATTGATGCGATGTTGCTTATTAATAGAGGGACGAACACGCGAAAGCCGCAGCTTGCAGCGAGTCCCAGCCCTAAACATATTCCTATTGCTATATCCATTTCTTCTATCCTGAGCGAAGCGAAGGAGCCCTTCATTTCTTCGTATCGCTGATAAATTTATTAATTAATTACACAAATATATGCAAAATCATAAAATTAATTGCTTAAATTTAACTATTTCTTTCATTTTATGTTCCCCGCCAGTTCCCGGGCTTTCTTAAGCAGCCATTTTTTTTCATAAGATTTTTCCTTCTGCAGTTTCCCGTGAATATTTTCCAATGCGGAATAATCGTCCTTTATTCTGCACGTGATCAGTTTTTTATAATATTTAATGAATCCCCTATAAGCAGGTAAAACGGATTTGTTGATCTTATCGTCTTTCCTGAGGAAATGTTCGAACGCATCTATCATAGCAAGTGATTCCTCGATTTGGTTCAGTTCAAAATAAATCTTAAATTTCAGGAAGCGGATATCAATAAACAGTCCGAATTTATCCAAGGCCATATTTTTCGGGTCAAGTTTGTTTACAGCGTGCAGTGCACTCTCAAAATTGCCTTCATGAAACGAGATCAGGGCTTCGAAGTAAAACTTTATACCGGTATTCCCCTTGCCTTCAATTTCATCTATGTACTTGCTTAGAACGTATTTGGACCACTGGAAATCACCCGTGTTAATTCCCGAGAGAATGAAATTCCTGAAAAAAGTGAAAATGATCTTTACATTCCCCGAGGCAAATGAATCATGTTCTATCTTTTTATAAACTAAGTGCCTTTCAAAAAAGTAGGAATCATCGCCTGATTTTACTTTATAGGTAATGAAATCCAAAAGATATATATACGCAAGGTTTATTATATCCTCATCCCATAACGGCGTATCAAAGAGTGACGCTTTAATTTGATGGTAGAACGTTTCTTTTCTTGTCTTGTGTAATAGGATCATTGTTAAAAAATGCAACAGACGTTTTTTATAGAAGAGATTGGAACCGGATATTTGCTCATACAATCCTTCGTAATCAATAGAATTATTCAGGTTTTTTATGATCTTGTTCTTTTCAATTTCCCTGGTTACGGCAATGTTTGTTTTTTCAATATAATTTGCAGCGATACGCTCAAGGAAATACAAAGTGTTAAGCTCCATATGACGCATACCGGAGATCTCTAATCCGGAATAGTTATCAATATCCAGGTTAAAGTTTGCGTTTTCCATGTTGATAAGCATCTGATGTACAGTATCGCCTTCATTCAAATTTGCATGGTCAAGCTCTTTTTCAATTCTGATAAAACTGGATTTAAACAAATTGCGAAGCCTTTTTTTTCTTAATCCCCTGAGGAGGGAATATCGTTTTAAGGGATTATTGGTAGTTGCAATGAACTCCAGTGATAATTTGATGAGGTTTGATACTAGCTTATTGAAAAGCAGGTTGCTGTATTTTCGGTTTCCGTACACTTCAGCGAACAGATCTTTTTTAGCCAACCCATCCCCGGAAAAATCAGGGTAAAATTTTTTTATTACATTAAATAGTTTTGTTGTGGCTTCGCTTGTATTGTAGAAAGGTGAGTTTACAAATCTACCAAAAGACCTTAACTCCGGTTTTGTAAACGCGCTTAGTATCTTTATTATCTGAGAATTCTTCATGAAACCCCGTATATTTCAAAAAAATTTACAATGATAAAAGAAACAATCCCGGCAAAACTTAATTTTAAAAAAAAATACATCTATTTTTTGTTTTCAAGCTCTGTTATTTTCTCAAGCAGCCATTGTTTGCCGGAAATCTCTTTAACTTTGTCGATGTCCTTTTTCAAAATACCCAATTCAACTGACTCCTTACCTTCTTTTATAAGTACCAGTTTCTGTAAATATTTAAAGAAATTGTGTACATAGATCCGTACTGTTTCAGAAACTAATGGATTATTAATCAGAAAATGTTTGGAAGAATCAACAATATTCAGCACAGTTTCTGTTTCGTCTAATTCGTAATACGATTTAGCCGAAACCACCCTGGTCTGGAGCTTATCTCTGATATCAATAAATTCTACTTGATTCAGGTTTTCAATTACCTTCCTGTAATCTTTCGTATGAAAATAAAGAAAAGCATAGGCCATGCACCTCATCGAGTCCTGAATTTCCGGGAGAAGTTTAGAGGTATAATCTTTTATAAAATTGAGCGCCCACTCGGTTTCATTAACATCCAGCGCAGAATTAAGTATTTGGAGGTAGATTACCTTGGAAAACAGTTCTCCCGGGTAAAAAGCTAATCCCTCGTTTAACCGGAATATATTTAATTCGAAAACTATTCTTCTGAGCTTGCTTTCATCCAGCTCGATATTATAAAGACAATAATTGATCAGCCAATGCATCATATTGCCCTGCTCTCCCTTAGCAAGCTTTCTGTAATGCGTTTCGTATAATTCTCTGAATTTATACATATGCTGTATTTTACGCGGTTCCAAAAGCATCATGAGCGAATGATAATATATTTCGATCAAATATGCGTATTCAAAATTATTTTTATTTGCATAAACAACAATATTTTCCAGTTTCAGATTTTTTGCAAATTCATATGGTATATTTACATCATACCTGTAATTATGAAATTCTTCAAGTATTTTCATGTCCCTCAATCCCCCCACAGTATTTCTTAAAAACAGCATTATCTGGTATTCACAGGATTTTAGGGTTGGCTCACCTTTAAGCTGATGCTTATCAATTAAGAAGCAGTAATCGTTTTTATAATTCTCAAGGTGTACTTTTTTATCAAAATATTCATAATCAATTCCGCCTGCTTCAAGAAACTTTTCCATTTCACCCATAGTCTGCGAGTAATTATTTACCAGTTTCCTGCTGCTGAACTCTGAAAGAGCCAGCTCCATCGCTGTAAATTTATTTTTTCTCAGCGCAAGCTGCTTTAAAAACTCCTTAGCCATTGTTTCCATGGCCGAAGTGAGGTTCCATGCTACCTGTTTGTTGAATTTCCGGCCCGGATATAGCTTTTCATGAATATTTTCATAGGTAAAATCACCTGACTTAAAATCAGGATGTGATTTGCCAAGCAGCTTAAAAAGAGGCATGCAGTTCTTTCCGCTGTTGTGAAATGGTGAAGCTACAAACTTTCCGAAGAGCTTCATTTCTTCTTTCGAAAAAGTCTTTAAAATATTTATGAGCTTTATGTCTCTCATTCCGGGGGTTAAGTTTTTTATGTAATTTTATAAGATTTTACGCCAAAATCAACAATATTATTACAACTTATCCTCAATAGGTAAGTTAATTTCTGAATAAAATATCTTTGCAAAGGGAGTGCACACAGGGTAAGTTTGTATCCGTGCACTTGTAATGTGCCGAGTGAAGAAATAAACATTTTACAGAGAAAAAGTTGAAAGAAAAAAATAAAATAAGAGCCACAGACAGCTTTCTGGGTAAACTGATTATTAAAATCCAGGAACAGCAGGTTTCCAGCGGAGTTGAAGCAAATTCAGCGGGCCGCCATTTATCGATTGAAAATTTTTTTGGAAATACCTTTCATTCTAAAGTATCATTTTACCTAAAAAACCGTGATTTTTCATCATTAATAGCTAAACATAGCTAAAAATGCTTTCATTATTAAGGCAAAAAATCTTTGGAACGCGCGGACACTTAAGTTAAGTTTGTAACCGTGCACATGTATTCCGGCACCGGTTGATAAAAAAATAAAGTAAACAGCAAAGATGAAAAAAATGAATAAAGTAAAAAGCGACAGCAAAAAATCAGGTAAAAAAGCAAGAGGATACAGATTGAAACCTTCAACACACACTTTGATAGTAAGGATACAAAACCTGCTTGGCTCTGATCAGGATACGGCAATTGCCGGCGCATGTAATATGTATTATTCAGAGTTGCTTAAGAACAGTTCTGTTAAGTTCCAGAAATAAGAAGAATATAATAATTCATTTTAATAACATGAAAGCAAAATTATTCATTTTAGTATTAAGCGGACTTTTAAGCTGCAGACCGTTGTTCTCACAAAACATAACTAACACGCTTGGCACAAGCGGTGTGTTTACGCTTAAAGATAATTCTGTAACATATCTTTCACTCAGTCAATCTACCGGCAATTTATCATTGAACCGAAGCTTTGTATTGCCCAATACAACAAGTACAACAACAGGTGTTTTATATAAAGGAACAGATAGATTTTTACATAATTACGGAACAGACAACACATTTTTGGGGATCTTCTCCGGCAATTTTACTATGACCGGCAGCAGTAATACGGTTATGGGTGTCAGCGCGTTCTCATTTAACGCTTCAGGCAGCTTAAACACTGCCGTTGGGCGCAGCTCTTTAAATTCCAACAACAGTGGACAAAGTAATTCTGCATTGGGTTCATATTCTTTATATTTCAACCAATCAGGATGGAATAACACAGCCGTTGGTTCGAATTCTTTGTATTCCAACAATGCCAGTTCTAACACAGCTGTTGGTTCGAATTCATTATATACAAACAGTACAGGTACCGAAAATACAGCCACTGGTATGGAAGCCTTATTTTTTAATCTTGCGGGTAATTATAACACAGCCCTTGGTTTTCGTTCTTTACGCTGGAACAATTCCAGTCTGAACACTGCGGTCGGATGGAATTCCATGTTTTCAAATATTAACGGGTATGAAAACACAGCCCTGGGTTCGAATTCGTTATTCAACAACAATAGCTCAGGTAATACCGCTATAGGATATATTTCTCTATATACAAATACAACTGGTTTCCAAAATACAGCCGTCGGTCATCACTCCCTTCAACTTAACAACGGAAGTTATAACACTGCTTTGGGATACAATGCGGGTTCTATTGTTACCACCGGGCTAAATCTGACATTAATTGGCATCGATGCCAATCCCACCAGCGGCACAGCAAATGACCAGGTAACACTGGGAAACGGTTTTGTCAACTCGCTCAGATGTAACGTACAAACCATTACTTCACTTTCAGATGCAAGGGATAAGAAAAATATTAAAGAACTTTCACTTGGACTCGATTTCATCACGAAACTTCATCCGCGCCAGTTTAACTGGGATAAACGCGAATGGTACGATAATAATGTATCAGATGGCAGCAAAATGAAGGAATTACCAACAGCCGGTTTCATAGCACAGGAGCTTGATGAAGCTCAGACAACAGCAGGAGTAGAGTGGCTTAACCTTGTGCTGAAAGATAACCCTGAAAAATGGGAAGCTACTTACGGCAATCTTTTACCTGTAGTTGTTAAGGCAATACAAGATCTGAAGGCTGAAAATGATGAACTTAAAAACAAGAACGAAGTTCTAGAAGAACGTTTAGCGAAATACGAACAAATGCAAAATACGCTTGTGAAGAAAATGGAAGAGCTGGAATCAAAAAACAGCGATACAAAAGAAATTAAGCTTGGCGAAAAATAATCATATGAATTTAATTATAAATAATAAAAATAGAGCAAGATGAGAAAAATAAATTTTTCCGGTTACTTTTTTTTGGTGTTAATTCTATCGGGAATTATTTCTCCCGTCACATTTACTCAGCCGGTTTGGGTTACCCAAAACCCGACACCACAGTGTAATACCATAAATGATGTTCAGTTCATCGGAGCAAGTACGGGGTATGAGGCCGGAAATTACGGCACTATTTTAAAAACCTCTGATGGCGGTTCCAGTTGGATAAGCCAGAGCTCGGGTACCACCGAAAACCTTAATTCAATTTCTTTCCTGAACGCAGCCACGGGATATATTGCAGGCGGACTAAATGCGAAGGTAATTCTTAAAACCACTAATGGAGGTATAAACTGGTTAATATCGAATTCAGGAGGCGGAAGCGGATATCTCGCAATCGGTTTTGCTGATGTTAACACAGGGTTTGCGGGAGGTTACGGCGGATTATTAATGCGCACCACCAATGGCGGCGCGAACTGGATTACAGTTTCAGTGGCAGCGGAATCACTTCATAGTATTTATTTCACCAGTTCTCTTACGGCTTTTATTGCAGCAGCCAACGGAAATGTTTACAAGACAACAAACAGCGGTTTAAACTGGGTTACACAAACTACTGTAAACGTAAACCCGCTTTATACTATAAGTTTTATTGATAGCTTAAACGGTTTTGCCGGCGGCTGGAGCGGTAAAATGGTCAAAACTACTAATGGCGGCACCACCTGGAGCCTTTTAACCACAACAAATAATCAAACAATAAATAAAATATTCTCCCGTGACCTTTTGAATGTGTACGCAGCGGGAGATAATATGCGTTACCTTTCCACATCCAACGGGGGTGTAAACTGGAGCGTAAGCATACTTCAGCAGGCAAATTACAATAATTTGAGGGGCATATACTTCATAGATGCAAATAAAGGTTTTATTACCGGCAATTACGGCACACAATTAATTACCACAAACGGGGGAACCGTCTGGAGCTCCCAAATTTCAGGAATCAACTCATACGGATTTTGCTTAAGTTTTCCTTCTGCAAATACAGGCTATGCTGGACTTTATGTTGGCAAAATGCTGAAAACAACAAACGGCGGAAACAACTGGGTTACTCTATCTCCGCCAGTTTCCGGAAACATAGGAAACATTCAGTTTACAGATAATAATACAGGATATTTTTCAATTTTCTCAAGCGATGTATACAAAACAACCGATGGCGGTAATAACTGGATCACTTTTAATACCGGCACGGCCGAGCAGATCGCTAGTTTAGTGTTTGTGAACCAGAACACTGGTTTCGCGGCGTGTAACTCAAATGGTGTGGTAGTAAAAACAACAAGTGCAGGCACCACATGGCAGGTTATTAATTCCGGTTTCCCTGCTGAATCATTCAGTAAAATATATTTCAGTGATGCAAACAGGGGATATATATTAACGTACACATCAAATATTCTTGCTACTACTAATTCAGGGATTAACTGGGTGCAGCAGGTAACCGGAACAGTTCAATTGCCTCAGGCTATCTTTTTTGCAGATGTAAATACCGGATACCTTTCCTGCGGGCAGGGTAATTTATTGAGAACTACAAATGCGGGAGCTAACTGGAACATTGTGAATACCTCGGCCGGGAATTTCAATAAATTATTTTTCCTGAACTCAACTACAGGCTACGGCGCGGGTATATGGGACGGGCAGGCAAACTGCAAAAGAACTACAAATGGCGGCGTGAACTGGAGCAATATAAATACCGGAACAAATAACACAGTCAACGATATGATTTTTACTGATTCTGCCACGGGATTTATTTTGGGGGCCGGCGCAATGATACTGAAAACTACCAACGGTGGAGCTATAACAAATATTCAGACAATTAATAATAACATACCTGCAGGATTTTCACTTTCACAAAATTACCCTAACCCGTTTAACCCCGTAACAAAAATTAAATTCCAAATTCCAAAAACAGGATTTGTAAAGCTTGCTGTATTTGACATATTAGGCAAGGAAATTGAAATTCTGGTGAACTCAAATCTGACAGCAGGTACATTTGAAGCTGACTGGAATGCGGAAAATTATCCAAGCGGAGTGTATTTCTATTCATTAAATTCGGAATTTTTTAATCAAACAAAAAGGATGGTGTTAGTAAAATGAAAAAAATACTTTTAGCAATAACTTTTAGCTTAATACTGCAATCATTTGGCTTATTAGCCCAATGGCAGTCGGATCTTCGCCTCACCAATGACCCTGCTTTTTCTTACACACCCGATAATAATGCATGGTGTGTTGCGGCAAGCGCAAACGTTGTACATGTTGTATGGTATGATATTCGTGACGGGAACAGGGAGATTTACTACAAGCGCTCTGCAGATGGAGGCGCAAGCTGGGGCGCAGATACACGGCTAACGAATAATTCTGCTCTATCCGAGTTACCTTCTATAGCGGTATCTGGTTTAGAAGTGCATGTTGTATGGCACGACGCTCGTGACGGGAACAGGGAGATATACTACAAACGATCTTTAGATGGCGGTGTAAGTTGGGAAGCAGATACACGTATAACGGATAACGTTGAAGTTTCACAGTTACCTTCAGTTTCAGTATCCGGTCAGCTTGTCTCTCTTGTATGGCAGGATAGTCGTGATGGGAACGAGGAGATATACTACAATCGCTCAACAAATGGAGGCGCAAGCTGGGGCACAGATACGCGGATTTCAAATGCTGCCGGTAATTCAAACAGTCCATCTGTAACGGTTTCCGGTTTATTTGTTCATGTTGTTTGGTATGACCTGCGGGACGGGAATTGGGAGATATATTATAAACGCTCTTCAGATGGAGGCGCAAGCTGGGGACCTGAAACACGGCTGACGAATAACGCTGCATTTTCACAGCTTCCTTCTGTTGCAGTATCCGGTCAGGTTGTGTCCGTTCTATGGCAGGATGAGCGTGATGGAAATTACGAGATATACTACAAACGCTCAATAGATGGAGGCGTAAGCTGGGGAGCTGATACACGGCTTACAAATAACCCTGCTCCTTCAGTCAATCCGTCTGTCTCGGTATCCGGTTTAGCTGTACATGTGGTTTGGTTTGATAATCGTGATGTGAACGAGGAGATATATTATAAGCGCTCAATAGATGGAGGCGTAAATTGGGGAGCAGATACACGGCTTACTAATAACACTTCCAGTTCACAATATTCTTCTGTAGCAGTATCCGGTTCAAGTGTGCATGTGGTATGGCAAGATAATCGTGACGGGAACTATGAATTATATTATAAACGGGATCCTACCGGTAACCCTATCGGAATAATTAATATTAATTCTGAGATACCAAAGGAATTTTCACTATCACAGAACTATCCGAACCCGTTCAATCCGGTTACAAATATCGAATTTCAAATTCCCAAAGCAGGATTTGTGAAGCTTACAGTTTTTGACCAGCTTGGCAAAGAAGTTGAAACACTTTCAGAGGGAAATTTAAACGCCGGGACATACAAAGTTGACTGGAATGCCGGCAATTATCCCAGCGGAGTTTATTTCTATAGATTAACCGCAGAAAATTATACCAGAACATCTAAAATGATATTGATAAAATAACGGAGTTATTTTTACCTGCCTGACTGCGTCTGGCAGGCAGGAAATCCGGCTCAGAGGGATTGATAAAATAATTTTACATAACGAGTAAATAAAATCTATAAATGAAAACACTAATTCTGACAGCGTTCTTAATAATGACTGCTTCAGCAAGCTCACAAAGCGTGCTTACGCTTGGAGCAGGTACTTCAATGGGCGTGTTAACTGGAGCTAATTTGTGCGCAAACGTAATTAACGGCTCAGGTTTGCTCTATGGCGGCGGTACAATTTGCGGAGGACTGGTTTCAGTTGAACCAATTACTTCAAATGAACTTCCAACAAGTTTTGAAATGTTCCAGAATTATCCCAATCCGTTTAATCCTGTAACGAAAATACAATATCAACTGCCTAAAGCAAATTATGTAAGCATAAAGTTATTTGACCAGCTTGGCAAAGAAACAGCTATACTTTTTGAAGGTGAACAGCAGGCAGGATATTACCAGGTAACAGTTGAAGGCAGAAACCTCGCTTCAGGTATTTATTATTGCCGCCTAAATGCCGCAGACTATCAAAAAGTAATAAAAATGAGCTTAATAAAATAAAGTAAAATTAAAATGAAAACTAAAATCTTTGTAATAATAATTTGTAATTTGATAATCTGCTGCGCCTCAGGCGAACTGTTAATTGCACAGAGCATCAACGGCAAGCTTGGCTCTGGCGGACAGTTTATAATAAGGGATACAACAAATACATTCTTAACACTCAGTCAGTCAACGGGTGAGCTTTCGCTTAATCGCAGCCTTTTGCTTCCGGTTACAACACAGAACTCACAGTTGGGTTCAATTTTCAAAGGCACTGTAAGATTCCTGCATAATTTTTCTCCGACAACAGCACCCAATACTTTCCTCGGACTCAATTCCGGCAATTTTACAATGAACGGAGCAGGAAGCCAGTCAAGCTACAACACCGGGATAGGCGCTAATTCGCTTGGCAATCTGACAACCGGTTATGAAAATTCTGCATTGGGTCAAACTACTTTAAATTCCAACACTACAGGTTACGAAAATTCAGCTTTCGGAAGTTTCTCACTGGGCACTAACTCTACCGGTTATCAAAACAGTGCTTTCGGCAGACGCTCAATGAATAACAATTCAACAGGTAATCAAAATTCAGCTTTTGGTTACAATGCGCTTTATAGTAACTTCACGGGATTTCAAAATACAGCCATTGGTTACAATTCCCTTGTGAATAATTCAGGAAATTATAACACAGCCTTAGGATATAACTCAGGCTCAACAATAACCACAGGAGCTAACTTAACATGCATCGGCACAGATGCCGCGCCCACAACACCAACGGCTATTGACCAGGTAACATTAGGCAACGGATTCGTAAACTCGCTCCGCTGTAATGTGCAGACAATTACAAGTCTATCAGATAAACGCGACAAGAAAAACATTAAGGAACTCTCTCTCGGGCTTGATTTCATAACAAAATTAAAACCCCGCCAGTTCAACTGGGATAAACGCGAGTGGTATGATGATAATACTTCAGATGGCAGCAAAATGAAGGAAACTCCAACTGCGGGATTTATTGCGCAGGAGCTTGATGAAGTTCAAACATCACAAAACGCTGACTGGCTGAATCTTGTACTGAAAGATAACCCTGAAAAATGGGAAGCAACCTATGGGAATTTACTTCCTGTTATGGTAAAAGCCATTCAGGAATTAAAAGCAGAAAACGATGAATTGAAAGATAAGCTTGCAAATTTTGAACAGACGCAGAGCATGCTTGTTAGTGAGATCGAAAAACTCAAAGCAAAGGATAACGAAACAAGAGAAGTGAAATTAACCGGAAAATAAACATATCTTGGTTTTTGAGTCCTCTCCTTAGCATGCCGAAGAACTAGCTTTGACAGTGAGGGGATTTAGATGAGGTCTAATAAAACTATATGAAAACAAAAATATTTATACTATTAGTCATCAACTTACTTACGGGTAATCTGCTGTTTGCGCAAAGCCAGATATTGTATAACCCGGGTTCATTAATTGATGTTGGCTCAGGGGCTGATGTTTGCGCAGACGCAATAATTATCAATGGCACTTATTCGGGTAGCGGTACTATTTGTACGGGTGCGCTGCCTGTCAGTCTTTCATCGTTTACTTCAAGCGTAAACAAAAGAGATGTAACTCTTATGTGGGTAACGGAGTACGAGCTTAACAACTCAGGATTTGATATTGAAAGAACTAATATCACTTCCGGCGGTGCTGTGGAATGGTCAAAAACAGACTATATTCCGGGTCACGGTACTTCAAATGCACCAAACGGATACTTATTCAAAGATGAAAAGCTTAAAACCGGTAATTACCGGTACCGCCTGAAACAAATTGATTACAACGGAAATTTTGAATATTTTACGCTCGAAGGGGATGTTACTGTAAACCCCCCGCATAATTTTGAAATGAGCCAGAACTATCCAAACCCAAGCAATCCTAAATCAAAAATTAACTTTGAAATTCCGGTTGATGGCAGAGTAACAATAAAAGTATATGATATTATTGGAAGAGAAGTATATTCACTTCTTGACGGGAACAGGGCAGCAGATTATTATACAGTTGAGTTTGATGGCACCAACCTTGCCTCTGGAGTCTATTTTTACCGCATCGCAGTTGAAGGAAGCTCACAGGTGTTTACCAAAACGTTAAAGATGATGTTGATTAAATAACGGAGTTATTTATGCCTGCCTGCTGCTGCCCGGAAACTCTGGGCTTTGAGGGGTTGGTAAAAATAAAAACAGTAATTTAAGTTGAATAAAATAACTATAATTAAAAAAAACATATCATGAATAAAAACATTAAAATACTCTTTATTCTCTTCTTTTTATTTATCACGGCAGAAAAAGTGAGCGCAATAGATCTTTTTACCGGGGGTATAGACCCTCACGATTCATTACTCTTTGACGGAGCCAATGAACTTTTATTAAATATGGAAGCCTCAAGTGATGAATGTTTCATCCGTGTTGATAATATCAGGGGTAAGGCTACAGGTAAAGTTCGCAAGAAAGAGATCGTTCTGGCATGCGGTATTGTACCTGAGACGCTCATTACTGTAGTAGATAAACAGATTGAGCTTGGCGATATCCTTGAAGAAGGTACCTATTTAGAGGTGGGACCGGATAGTTATGTTGGTATGGGAATGTACTTTTCGGGCGACAACTCAAAAAGTAAATACAGGACGCAGTCTGTTCCGCTGGGGGTTACTTCTAATTCTATGATCATTGTTCCAAGGATATCCTATTATTGCGACCGCGTTACTGCCAATGAAGAAAAACATACAGAGGAAATAAAGGTAATAAAAGGTGTAGTAACTTATGACGAAGAGCCCGGAACTCCCGCAAAATTTAACACTAAAGGAAAAAGGTCCTCGGCAAAACATACTAAGACCCATTATTCACATGAAGTTAAAATTGACGGAACAGATACGGTTGATGTCATCAGGGTATACAAAGGTTCAGTAGAAGTCACCTATATGAAAACAGATGCATCTGATGAAGAGGATATGTCAAAAAAAATAGAGAAGTTAGGCGAAGATATGCAGGCAGGAAAACTAACCGCCGAGGAAGTCCAGGCGAAAATGACAGAGTTTCAGAATTATGGGCAAAATTTAAACGAGTTGATGCAGCCGGTTAATGTTGATGAAGGCTTTAAATGCACCGTAACAAAAAATTCAAGGGTTGTTGAGCCGCTTGGGGTAGGTGATGAGGATATTTCAAATGAAAAATAATTATATGCGTATCTAACCGGTTGTTGGCGCTGTACATTGCCTGGTAAAACGAAGAAAGGTTCTCGCTCTTCAGCAAAACTTACAAAACTGGTTTTGTCAATAGCTCTTTAATTTTTTCCAGCAGCCAGTTCTTTTGATTTACCAATTTTTCGTTTTTGATGCTGTTCTGAATAATATTTAATCCGGCCATATCTTTTTTTTCAGCGGCTATGATAATTTTGTGCAGATAATTATAAAAGTTACTGTACATTTCTCTATCTGCAGTGCCAAATTGGTCGTTGTTTTTCAAAAAATGTTTCGATGCATCTATGTGACTTAACAAAAGATCGGTTTCGCCCATTTCAAAAAGCGTTTTTGCTGTAAGCTGTTTTACATGTACTTTATCCCTTGTATCTATAAAGACCACATTGTTCAGATTTATTAACACTTCATTGTATCTTTTTAACCTGAACGAAATAGAGCTTTCAGCCAGTGCCCTCATTGTGTTTTGATGTTCTTCAACAAGCCGGGAAGTAAATTCTTTTACAAAATTTATTACCCAGTCAGTTTTACCCAGGAATAATCCATTATTCACTATTTGAATGTAGAGCATTTTCCCGATCTTTCCATTTTCAAAAAATGCAATTCCCCGCTTAAGACTGAACTCGTTCATTTCAAAAAGCAAATTTCTGTATTTAATATCGCCAAGCTGGCCTTTTAGAATACAGTAATATGTCAATACTGCAGCTGTATTTCTGCAGATATCAATATCAAAAAGCCGATAGTTCTTAAATAAAAAATCCTTAGCTCCAAAAAAATATTCCTCCTTATCGCTTTTAATAATGCAAAGTATTATGCTGCAGAAAAACTCTATCATCTCAGCATTATGTGTACCGTTTATTTTGCACTGTTCAATAATTTTTTCATAATCAACGCTCATTATAAATTCGGGAAATAGACTGCTTTTATCTTCGATATTATATTTGGATTTATAGACATCCAGATTTCCAACGGGTCTGAACATCTTGATAAAGAAATCTAGGATAAAAAATTCTGAAGACTTGAACAGATTATCTGCAAAAACATTTTGCAGTCCCTTAGACTTTTGCCAGTATGATATCCTTAATTCTTCCAGTGCACGGCAATAGAAGTAGTAATCGTTATCAATTACAAGGTTTTCAAGGTACTTTCCCATCTCATCCATTTTAGTAGAAAAATGTTTATCCAGATTTCTTGATTCAAGTTCCTTAATATTTAATATATATTTTTCAAGTTTAGTTTTATTTAAAGATGTCTGTGTTAAGAACTCCTGCACAAGCTTTTCAAATCCTGAAGTAAAATTCCACATCATCTGCCTGTTAAACGGTTTTCCTTTGTATAGTTTCTCAAAAAGGTATTCGGCTGTAAACTTAGTATCATTAAAATCAGGGTAAAAATTTTTTAGCACCTTAAAAAATGTGATATTGTTCTTAACCGTATTAAAATAGGGTGAGGCAATGAACTTCTCAAAGGATTTCATATCCTCTTTAGAAAAAGACTTAATTAAGCTTATTACCCTGGTATCCTGCATTTTGTTAGTTGATTAGCCATAAAATCCTAAAAAATAACCTAATAATCAACAATATAAGTCAGAACTCTATGAATTTATTATTAGGTTATTTAAAAAGTTTCTTTGCAATGGGCTTAGATAATTAACTAACTTTGCCAATGTGCATAAGGTTGTGCACAATTAATAAAAGGTAAAAAATGAGAATTATTGTAAAGAAAAAACCTGTAAAGAGCTCAAAAGGTTACCGATTGAAAATTTCTACACATAAGCTTATAGATAAAATGCAGGAAATAATGCAATGCAGCCAGGATGAAGTTATAACAACAGCCTGCAGAAAACTATACGGTGAAATAAAAGTTAATTCAGAAATCATAAAACAATACAGCAATGAAAACTAAAATAATTATCTTCTCAATCTGTAATCTGATAATTTGCAATCTGATAATCGCACAGAACATCAATCTCACGCTCGGCTCTGGCGGTGTGTTCAGCCTGAAGTACAGCGCTGTTACACTTCTATCATTAAGCCAGGCAGATAGCACTTTGAACATGAATTATAAACTCAGGCTGCCAAATACAACTTCTTCAAGTACAGGAGTTATATACAAAAGCACAAGCAGATTTTTACATAATTATGGAGTAGGAAATACATTCCTTGGTATTAATTCAGGAAATTTTACTTTAACAGGACAGTACAATACAGCATTAGGGAACCAGTCATTTAGCAACAACACAACAGGGCATGATAATACTGCGGTGGGGTTTTTGTCATTAGTCGTCAACTCAACCGGAAGTAACAATACTGCAGTAGGAAATTATTCATTATCTACCAACACGTTTGGGAATAACAATACAGCAATAGGAGATAGTTCTTTAACTTCCAACATGACCGGGTATGATAATTCGGCATTGGGGTTTAAGTCATTATACTCCAACTTCAATGGGTATGAAAATACAGCAATGGGCAATTATTCTTTATTCAGTAACACAGATGGGTATGATAATACCGCATTGGGGTACCAGTCTTTATACCACAATACTAGTGGTATTCAAAATTTAGCATTGGGGTACCAATCTTTATATAGCAATACTATAGGAAGTGCAAACACAGCATTGGGAATCTTTTCATTGTTCACAAACACGTTAGGCTATCAAAATACGGCATTGGGTCTGGCGTCTTTATATTCCAACACGACTGGGTTCGGTAATACAGCGTTAGGGAATTCTTCTTTGTATTCCAACTCGACCGGAATATTAAATACTGGATTGGGAAATAGTTCTTTAAATGACAACACGACCGGAACTCGCAATACTGCAGTGGGGCACCAGTCATTAAAATCCAACACAACAGGAAGTTTTAATACAGCATTGGGAATTTATGCATTATATTTTAATTCAACAGGTATTTATAATACGGCAATAGGCGATAGTTCCGGCATTAATGTTACTACAGGAAGTAATAATATTGCAATAGGTTTTAATTCGCAAGTCCCTAACGGAACACTAAACAACCAAGTACGTATTGGTAATACATCAATTACTTATGCAGGCATACAGGTCCCTTGGACAATCACAAGCGACAGGAGATTGAAATCAAATATTACAGGCTCAAACCTCGGGCTTGGATTTATTAATAAACTCCGCCCTGTTTCATACTTCCGCAATAACGATCAATCACAAAAAACCGAATACGGCTTTGTTGCGCAGGAAGTGGAAGATGCTTTGAAGGAGAGCGATGTTAAGAATTCCGGAATGATTAATGTTGATGACGAAGGAATGTACAGCTTAAGGTATAACGATATGATAGCTCCGATGGTAAAAGCGATTCAGGAGCTTAAAGCTGAAAATGACGAGTTAAGAAATGAGGTTGAAAGCTTAAAAACAGTTAATGAAAAAATTGCAAAGCTGGAACAGATGATAAATGAGCTCTCAACAGCTAAGAATACATCATTAACTGAAAATAAATAATAAACAAGAAAATTATATCCCAATAGCAATGAAAACTAAAATAATTATCTTCTCAATTTGCAATTTGATAATTTGCAATCTGATAATCGCACAGAACATCAATCTCACGCTCGGCTCGGGCGGGGTATTCAGCTTAAAGTACAGCGCTGTTACACTTCTCTCGTTAAGCCAGGCAGATAGCACTTTAAATATGAATTATAAGCTTAAGCTGCCCAATACAACTTCATCAAGCACGGGGGTAATATATAAAGGCGTGGATAGATTTTTACATAATTACGGAACAGGTAATACATTCCTTGGAGTTAATTCCGGTAATTTTACCATGACCGGTTCTAACAACACAGCAATAGGAACCTCTTCATTTTACTTAAATACGACAGGCTTTGGTAACATAGCATTTGGTACAAATTCACTATTTATCAACACAACCGGGTTTAGTAATTCGGCAGTAGGTGATTTTTCTTTATCCTCAAACACTACCGGGAGTAATAATACAGCATTGGGGTTCTATTCTTTAGTTACGAACACTACAGGGGTACAGAACACAGCTTTGGGAAGTAGTTCTATGCAAACCAACACTACGGGTTCTTACAACACAGCAGTGGGTTATCGCACTTTATTTTCCAACACTATAGGTGCTAATAATACTGCTGTCGGGTTCCAGTCTTTAAACCTTAATACAACCGGAGGGGGTAATACCGCATTGGGTTATACTTCTTTGTCCTCCAACACGACCGGCTCTGGTAATACAGCTTTGGGAGATCAATCTTTATTCTCCAACACAGGCGGAAGCTATAATACAGCACTGGGATCAAGTTCTTTATACACCAATACAACAGGAACCTATAATACAGCTTTGGGAGATCAATCTTTATTCTACAACACAACCGGGATTTATAATACAGCAGTGGGGTACTCGACTTTATCCAACAACTCGGTAGGTTATAACAATACCGCTTTGGGGACGTTGTCTTTACAATTCAACGGGACCGGGAATGATAATACAGGTGTTGGATACCAATCATTAAACCACAATACTACGGGTGTTTATAATACCGCTGTGGGGAGTTTGTCCTTAGCTTTCAACACGGCCGGATTTTATAATACAGCATTTGGGTATAGTTCATTATACTCCAACTCGGCCGGAGCTTTTAATACAGCATTGGGATTTCAGTCTTTATACAACAATACAGTTGGCACCGATAATACAGCAATAGGGTATAATTCATTATACTCAAACACAATTGGAACTATGAATGTAGCCTTAGGAGATTTTGCCGGAAATATTACTACGGGTAGCAATAACATTGCAATTGGTTATACTGCGCAGGTACCTAACGGTACATTAAGCAATCAGGTTCGACTTGGCAATACCTCAATCACTTACGCAGGCATACAGGTTCCATGGACAATAACAAGCGACAGGAGACTGAAATCAGATATTACAGGCTCAAACCTCGGACTTGGATTTATTAATAAGCTAAGACCTGTATCATATTTCCGCAATAACGATGAAAGCAAAAAAACTGAGTATGGCTTCATCGCGCAGGAAGTTGAAGAAGTATTAAAAGAAACAGGAACTGAAAATACAGGAATGATCACAATTGACGATAAAGGCATGTATGAGCTAAGATATAACGATATGCTTGCACCGATGGTGAAAGCAATACAGGAATTAAATGAAAAGTGTGCAGCACTTGAGACTGAAAACAGTCAGCTTAAAAGTGAAGTTGAATCACTAAAAGATATGAAAGTAAAGCTTGCTGAATTAGAACAGTCACAGCTTGAGCTGATCAAAATTATAAAGTCAGGTAACAGTAACAAAATTAAGAGTGTAAATATATCAGATAATAAATAATCATATGATAACAGTTAAATTACTTCTATTCATTTCAGTTCTGCTTTTGGCTCCGCTTACAGCAAGAAGCCAAAGCAATATTTCTCTGGATGCAGGCACAATAATGGAGATCCAGACTGGCGCAGATGCATGCGCCGATACACGGACAATTAACGGTACATTGTTTGGCAATGGCACCTGGTGTTTGATACCACTCACACCCGCAGCACCGCTGCCGCTGAGTCCGCTTAATTTATCTGTGGGGCAGAACCCTGCATTAAATCTGGTATGGCAAAAAACAGCAGGTGCATTGTTTTATCATGTGCAGCTATCAACTGATTCGCTATTCGGGTCATTTATTGTAAATGACTCAACACTGACAGATTCCATAAGGGCAGTTTCGGGTCTTGCCCCGCTGACATATTACTGGTGGCGTGTAAGCGCAAAAGGTCTGGGCGGTAAGAGTTTATTCTCTTCGTCATTTAAGTTCAGGACACTTGGCTTCCCTGTATCAGTATTGCTTGTCACACCGGCAAACAATGCAACAAACCAGCCGGTATCTATTTTATTCACATGGCGCATAGCAACTGAGCAGACATCTCCGTTTACCAGCCCGGATAATGTTAAGTTAACAACGCCCGAGGTGAATAAGCTATCGGTAAGATCTGATCTTGCCGGCACCATTGATGGCGTAAAAGGCTTAAAAGTCAAACATGTAACAGATGTAACAAATGGTACAGACGCTATAGGAAATTACTGGTTTGACCTCGTAACAGATACAGTATCGCTGGCTAATTTAACAAGAGATACAACCCTGGCAGATACTACTAAATCAGTAAGCAGCCTTAGTAATAACACCAGTTATTACTGGCGCGTAAGGGCAAAGAACCAGTTCGGCTGGGGCGGGTATTCTGTATGGAATAAGTTTACAACAATAGTAAGTGTTCCGCTTTCTCCTGTACCTGTTACCCCGCTTAACAATGCAGTTGGACAGAACCTTTCACTTACACTCGTATGGAATAAATCATCATTTGCATCAACTTACAGGGTGCAGGTAGCAACTGATTCTTTGTTTACATCTATTATAGTAAACGATTCAACTTTGACAGATTCCACCAGAGCAGTTTCCGGACTTACGCCTCTTACAAACTATTGGTGGCGCATTAATGCAAAGAATATAGCGGGAACAAGTTCATATTCAGCAGTATGGAAGTTCAAAACACTTGGGTCACCGCTGCAGGTTACATTGCTTAACCCGCCTAATAATGCCATAAATCAGCCTGTATCTATACAGTTCAGATGGTCAAGGGCAACCGAGCAGACTTCACCATTTACCGGAGCTGATAATATCAGTTTAAATACCGAGGGCGAGAAGAATACCACACGGAGTATTGATATTGCCGAAGAAACAGATGCCATAAGCAATTACTGGTATGAGCTTGTTACAGATACGGTATCATTTGCAAACCTGAACCGTGATTCAACCCTAACAGATACAACTAAAACTGTAAGCGGATTAAGTAACCTCACAAGTTATTACTGGCGTGTAAAAGCAAAGAACCAGATAGCGTGGGGCGGTTATTCTGCGTGGTTTAAGTTCACAACACTTGTATCGGCACCAATTGCCCCGTTACTTGTATCTCCGGCTAATAATGTCACAGGACAGAACCTTGCTCTAACGCTTGTATGGAATAAATCAATAAATGCCAGCACATACAGGGTTCAGCTTGCAACGGACTCATTGTTTACAGGTATTATAGTAAACGATTCAACATTGACAGATTCCACCAGAGCAGTTTCCGGACTTACGCCTCTTACAAACTACTGGTGGCGTATTAATGCAAAGAATATAGCGGGAACAAGTTCTTATTCGGCAGTGTGGAAGTTCAAGACACTTGGTTCACCGCTGCAGGTAACCTTGCTCAACCCGCCTAATAATTCCATAAATCAGCCTGTCTCAATTCAGTTCAGATGGTCAAGGGCACCTGAGCAGACTGCACCATACCAGGGTCCTGATAATATTAATTTAAATAAGCAGAGAGAGAAGAAGACCCCAACACATATTGATATTGCTGAAGAAACAGACGCCATAAGTAATTACTGGTATGAGCTGGTTACCGATACAGTATCATTTGCAAACCTGAACCGTGATTCAACTCTAACAGATACAACTAAAACTGTATCCGGTTTAAGTAATACAACAAACTACTGGTGGCGTGTAAAAGCTAAGAACCAGATATCGTGGGGTAACTTCGCAGGTTGGTTTAAGTTTACCACAGCAATACTTCCGCCTGCAGTAGTTAACCTGAATGTAATACCGGGCGGCTTCTATAATACAGGTACCGGCAGGCTGAACATGAGAGATACGATACATGTTTACCTGGTAGATTCGGCAACATGTAATATAGTAGATTCAACAAAGGGTGTACTTGATTCGGTAACATTCGGAGCATCTATCAGCTTCTCAAATGCAAATACAGGCAATTACTACATGCTGGTCTATCACAGAAATCACCTTGGAGTAGCAACCAGGTTCAAAGCAACCGTAACAAGGGGTGCTACTGTGAGCTATGACTTCACGACAGACTCGGCTAAAGCATTTGGGTTTAATATGATAAAGGTATCAACTTCACCTGTAAGATGGGCTATGATACCTGGAGACGCCAACCGTGACGGATTTGTTGACGGTTTAGATCAGACAATATGGCTGGGAGAAAACGGATTTGACGGTTACCTTGCTTCCGATTTCAACGGCGATGGCTTTATAGATGGTCTTGACCAGACATTATGGATAATATATAATGGTAACAGTTCGTTCCTGCCATGCGGATTTGTACTTGATCCGTTTACGGGTCAGATAAAGGTAAATACATCAGATTACGATGCGAAGAAGAGCAACAAGCTCCTGTTTGAGAGTAAGAAACATGAAACTCCAATAGAAAACAATACAAAACAAAATAACAACAGGAAATAAATAGTTAAAATACCTGCGCTTTGAAGAAAAGCGCAGGTACTTATTATAAAACAATTAATTAATAAAACATAAATTGCAAAACATAATTTACAAAACAATGAAAAAAATTATTTTATCACTTCTGTTTTTGATGATTGTTTCCGGCACAGGGACCTCGGCAGTTAAAGTTACATTTAAGTTACAAAACCCGCACCTAGAAGCTGGAATATGGGCTATTGATGTTGTAGCTATTGTTCCTTCCGGACAGCAGTGGA
>JBDTNV010000029.1:0-24206 GCA_039933555.1 Ignavibacteria bacterium | reverse complement strand
CTTCCATTGAAGAGAATTGTATGTTCAAAACATATGCAAAACCTGCTGATGGATAAATTTAATTCAGATTCTGAATTGATCTATATCGGACTGGACAGGGATAGGTTTTATAATGATAACAAGAAATACAACACTCCCCCCGTAATTACATTCCAGGATCACTCCCTGCCGAATAAGAATGTCGAAGGCGCAATCTACACCTGTGATAAATTGAAATCTGAATTTCCGGGACTCCATTTCAGATGTTTTGGCATCAAGAAATACCATGCGCTGCCTGAATATATCCAATTCACCGAAAACCCTGATGATAAACAATTAACTGAAATATATTCCAATACGGATATTTTCCTTTTTTCAAGCAAATATGAGGGGTTTGGCTCCCCCCCATCAGAAGCTATGGCGTGTAAATGCGCCATTGTTGCGAATAAAGTCGCAGCAATACCTGAATATTCAGAACATATGAAAACGGCGATTCATGCTGATCCCGATGATATTGACGGCTTATACAAAGGCGCAAAATATCTCCTAGAAAACCCCGATATGTTGAAGAAAATTTCAGAAGCTGCATATATACACATCAGAGAATTCATGAATTGGGATAAGGCCATTATCCATTTCGAAAAATATATAAGCAGTTAATATGCTGATATCAGTAATAATAGTAAATCATAATACCGGAAACATCTTAAAGGAATGCATTGATTCATTGCATAAATATGAAGATAGTACAGTTATTGAAATTATTATTATTGATAATTTTTCAAGTGATAATTCCAGAGAAGTAATTAATTTATTATGTGTTGACTATAAAAATGTTCAATCGATATATACTGATTCTTTGATAAGTTTTTCAGCAGCCAATAATTCAGGCATTAAAATTGCTAAGGGTGAATTTATTCTTATAATGAATCCCGATATTATATTTACTGAACCGGTTATTGGGAAGTTAACGGAAAAGTTAAAAGCCTACCCTGAAATTGGCGCAGTGTCCCCTGCTTTGACCGGCACAGATGGTAAATTTCAGAGAAATTATTTCCAGCGGTTTCCTACTATCAGGCAGTATATATTTTATCAATCAGTATTAGCAGGTCTTTTCAATAAGTCACCCGGAAGGATGAACAAATATCTCGAAAACCAGGAAATTGATATTTCGACCGGTCAATTATATTTAACAGAGCAGATTCCATGCGCTTTTTTCTTAACTACAAAAAATATTCTGGAAAATATGGGATTAATGGATGACGGTTTTATTTTATTTTTTGAAGATGTTGATCTCAGTTACAGAATTAGAAAAAACAGAAGCCTTGCAGTTCTAACGGATATAAAAGTAACACATTTGGGAGGTTCAAGCTTTAAGACAGAAGATAATTGGTGGATGTATGGAAGATATGTGGTAAGTATGATATATTTTTTCAGAAAACATTACAGCAAATCAAGAACTTTTTTCCTAAAACTACTTGTGTATATTAATTCATATTTCGTAATATTAATTGAAAATATTAAAAAATTGGCGGGCAGAAGTGATTCTTATAGGTTAAAAAAGCATAAATATCTGCTAAAATTGATGAAAAATTGAATAAATCCGCAAATTACGTTCAATATGTATGTCTTATAATACTAGGAAGTATAACTTCATACTTCAACAGAAATGTTCATATTGATGACGCACTCATTTATTACAGATATATAGAGAACTTCATAAGTGGAAACGGATTAGTTTATAATATTGGAGAAAGATTTAATGCTTTAACATCACCTTTGTACTTTTACATATCCATACTTATATCTTCTGTTACACGTGAAGTAGAAGTTACTCAGGTTGTTTTAAACGCGTTACTAATGATCTTTTCTTCGTTTGTAATTACACGGATATTTAACTATCTCAAAATATCCAAAACCGGTTTCATAATTGCTATTATCTTCATTACATCCAGGTATTTTTATACAGTATTCGGACTTGAGACTAATTTATTCGTTTTAATCTGTTTATTATGTATTTATTTTTATGTAAAACTTAACCTTAATGCACTTTCTATCTTCTGCGGATTATTGTTAGTAACCCGCGGCGAAGGTCTGTTCCTAATTATTATTCTGGCAGTACTTCTTTTGAGAACAAATCGCGACATGCTCCGTTATAAATATATATTAATAGTATTTTCTTTTATTTTAGCGAATTCATTGTTTAACTATTATTACTATGGGGAGTTTTTGCCTCATACTTTAATGGTTAAGATCGGACAAGGAAAATCAGGGTTATGGGGAAGATATTCATACATGCTTGGTGCTTCATATTTATTCGGAATGTTCAATAACCAGGCATTCTACATATTATTCATTTTTTTTACTGCTATTATTGGTTTGATAAAAAATTATAAGAATATTGTTGTTGCCACTCTCCTGATATTTGCCGCTTCATTGACTATATTTTATTTAACTTTGAATATCCCCAGTTATCACTGGTATTATTCAATTCAATTCTTAGCTCTTTTTGTTCTCAGTGGGTTCGGTATTTCAGACATAATACAATTAATATCCGGGAAAATACAGAGGAGAACTATCAGGGTTATAGCCTTTAGTTTGTTGTTCATATATCCGGTTTTAACACAACTGGAAATTGCAAGGCTTTTACAGAACGAAAAGCCGCACGCCCAGTATAAAATTATTGGTGAGTGGTTTAATAATAATACATCAAATAAAACCGTCATAGCTGCAGTTGAAATCGGGCACATAGGCTGGTATTCAAAAAGGTACATTGTAGATATACTGGGGTTAACAAGCCCGTTCAATGCTGATTTTATTTCATCACAACAATTTTCCAAATGGTATGATATTTACAAACCCGATTATATTGTGTCACATAATCCACCCTGGCCACAGGAAGAAATTATACCTGTTCTAATTAATAGGGGTGAATATATTGAGATTTCTGTGCCTGATGTTAAAGAATATAAAATATTAAAATCGACTAAAATAAATTGATAAGCATAGTCATACCAAATTACAACGGCATGGAACATTTAAAGACATGCTACGAATCTTTGAAGAGACAATCTATTCAAGATTTTACAGTAATACTTGCGGATAACGGTTCAACTGATGAATCGGTTAACTACACAAAAGAACAGTTTCCAGATTCTGTTACAATTACAATTGGTTATAATTCAGGTTTTGCAAAAGCTGTTAATGAAGGAATAAAATATTCTATAGAGAATTTAATGAATGATTTTATTTTTTTACTTAATAATGATATTGAATTAAGTCCTGACTTCCTTCAAATTGCAATAAAATCCTTCGAAAATGAGCCAAAAACATCAATTTTAGCGGTAAAAATGCTCAATTATTTTAACCGGGATATTATTGATGATTGCGGTGATTTCATAAAGGCAGGAGGCGGTTCACCGCTTGCCCGGGGACACGGTGAAAAAGATAACGGACAGTTTGACAAAACAGAATTTATTTTCGGTGCTTGTGCAGGTGCTGCAATTTATAAAAAGGAGTTGTTTGAAAAGATCGGTTACTTTGATGAATCTTTCTTTGCATATTATGAAGATATAGATTTCAGCTTCCGTGCTCAGCTTGCGGGATATAAATGCTTATACCAGCCTGAAGCGGTATGTTTCCATAAAAGAGGCGGAACAAGCTCAATTGCAACACATGGCTTTCAAACGGAAATGTGTGAAAGAAATCTTGTACTTATGAGAATTAAGAACTATCCCCTTTCAACATATATTCTATACCAGCCATTGTTTTTTATTGCGCGTATAAAAAGATATTATTCATTTTTGAGATTCCACTCCTTTACAATCTTTTGGAGTGGATTAAGAGGATATTTAAGGGGAATAACTTTACTGGTTACAAAATTACCGGAACGATTCAGAATTCAAAAAAATAGAAATGTTTCTTCATCTCACATCACTGATCTGTTTATCAAATGAAAGAGCCAATTTCAATCATAATTTTAAACTTCAATGGAAAACAATTCCTTAGTGGATGTCTGAGTTCAGTTCTCGCGCAATCATACGATAATTTTGAAATCGTTTTTTTTGATAATAATTCAACTGACGGAAGTATAGAATTTGTAAAGAGTGAATTTGAAGATCCAAGAATTAACATTGTCAAATCGGAATCAAACCTGGGTTTTGCCGGTGGCAACAATGAAGCATTGAAACGTTGTAATAATGACCTGATTGTATTGCTTAACAATGACACAATTGTAAATGAGTTGTGGCTTGAAGAACTTGCAGTTACAATGGATACGCCGGGAACTATTGCATCATCATTTGTAAAGACAAATGGGATACCAGAAAAATATTACAAATCAAATGGTTCTATTTCGTATCTTATGTATAATATTATGAACATTTTTCCAAAAATTGAAGATGAATTTTATCCAAACGGCTGTTCAGTGATATTCAGGAAAAGTGAAATTATCGAACCTTTTGATAGTGATTATTTCTTCTATGGAGAAGATGTATATCTGGGCCTTAAAGCACGTTTTATGGGAATGAGAGTTATATTCGTAAAGACTTCAGTTGTGGAACATTTTGGAGGAGGTTCATCAACAGGAAACGAGTTCAAAACAATCTGTGCTGAACGCAACCGCTTCTTAAACCTTTATTCATTTTTCAGTTTGTGGTTTATTATCAGGCTGATGCCTTATATAATTTTTAATCAAGCAGCAAAGCTTTTAATTTCATTTTTATCGAAGAAATATTCAACAATTGGACTATTAAAAGCATATATTTGGTTTTACTTTAATATTCCGCTAATATTAAAGAAGAGAAAAGAACTCACAAAGATAAAAAAGGTTAATCAAAAAGAAATAATTAAATATATATCATCTAAAATATTAAATGATGGCACGATAACAGCTAAAATATTGAACAATATCTCTTACTTTTATTCCAGATTAACGGGTATTAAACCTATTGAATACTTTCTCAGGAACAAACTTCCATTATAACAGATACTTCACTTATCACTTACTACAATCAATTTTAATGCTTATTTTTGTACTTTAAGAGGATAATATTGAGAAAAATTAAGGTTTTACAGTTAATTGATGGCGGTTTTTTAGGCGGCGGACAGACGAATGTACTCTCTATTGCCAAAAACCTGGATGAAACCAAATTTTCAGTTTCAATAGCAGCAGCCGGTGGTGGTAAGTTTGAAGATGAAGTTATCAAAAATAATATCCCGTTTCAATCAATTGAGCTTCCAAAGTTACTCAGAACAAAGTATCTGAAAAATCTGGAATCATTATACCGCGAAGAGAAATATGATATCATACATTCTCATGGCGGTGTAGCAGGATTTTATGGCAGGATATTGAAGAAACATAACCCCGGCATAAAATCCGTTCATACGATTCATGGAATTCATTATATTAACAGCGGAAATTTGATCCGCAAAAATATTTCAAGAACAATAGAGCAGTACCTGGTACAATTTACTGATAAAACGATATGCGAGACACAAAATGATTTTTTAGTCGCAGTAAAGAATAAAATAGCAGATCTATCGAAAACTGAAATAATTCCTAACGGAATTAATATTTCGAAATTCGCGAACCTGAAAAAAGACCCCGCTTTAATTAAAGAGCTCGGCTTTAATGAACAAAATTTCATAGTTGGTAATATTTCCAGATTTGATGAGCAGAAAAATCAGAAATTGATCCTTCAGGCAGCATATTTTCTTGTAAGGAAATATCCTGATATAAGGTTTGTTTTTGTTGGCAGCGGCAGTTACCTGCAGCAAATGAAAGACCTTGCACGCGATTCCAAAATTGAAGAATATGTATATTTTGCCGGCGAACAGGAAGAGCTCGTGAAGTATTATTCTATCTTTGATATATTTGTATTCCCTACACTGTGGGAAGGAATGCCTTATGTACTGCTTGAGGCAATGGCTTCAAGGCTGCCAATCATTTGCAGCAGACTCCCGAACCTTCTGGAAGTCATTAAGCCCGATATTTCAGCATTTGTTATTGACCCGGCAGATATGGATGACTTGTTCAGAAAAGTATCAGCTTTATATCAAAGTGAAGAATTAAGGGAGGAACTCTCGCAGAACGCTATGATAGAATCAACACAGTATGACGAATCTGAAATAATTCCTAAAATTGAAAATGTTTACCGTGAGGTTTTGGAAAATTGAAGAGAATCGGAATATTTGGCGGAACATTTGATCCGATACATACAGGTCATTTAATTATGGCTGAAAATGTAATGGAGCAAATACATTTAGATACTGTTCTGTTTGTTCCCTCAGGCAAGCCTCCTCTAAAGAATCCTGAAAGTATTACTGATTCAACAATCAGACTTAAGATGGTAAAACTGGCAATTGAGGATAATCCTTCATTTAGTGTATCTGATATTGATCTGAAACAAAATTCTGATGAACCTTCCTATACTGTAAACACATTGTTAAAGCTCAGAGAGCTGTATTCTGCTGAACAGGTGAAATTTTACCTGATTATTGGAATGGACCAGCTTATTGATCTTCATAAATGGAAAGACCCGGGTAAGTTGTTCCTTCTCTCAGAAGTAATTGTAATTAACCGGCCGGGATTTTTGATTCAGCAGGTAGAAAATGAATACAGCAGGAGAGGAATTTTTGTTCCTGTGCCGAATATTGATATTTCTTCTACGGATATCAGGTTCAGGATCAGGGAAAAAAGGTCCATTAAATACCTTGTACCCGCAAAAGTTGAAAATTACATTTTAGAAAACAAATTATATCAAAATTAGTTACTAATTTATGCAAACTAAAAACGGAATAGTTGTGATGAAGTTCGGGGGGACTTCTGTCCAGGATAGCGATTCAATTACCAATGTAATAAATATCGTAAAAAGTAATCCTCTTAAAAAAGTAGTTGTAGTTTCAGCAATTTCAAAGGCAACAACAGCACTTGAAAATATAGCAAGTTTTGCCGCTGAGGAAAATGTTCAGGAGGCTGAAAAATTACTTAAAGAAATAATAAACCGTCATCATGTTATAATAGATACACTGGTTACTGACGGTACACTTAAATCAAAAGCAGCAGAAAAGATAATTGGTTACCAGGTACAGATAACCGAGCTGGTGAAGGGGCTATCAATTATTAATGAGCTTTCCTTAAGGACACTCGATGCATTCAGGGTCTTTGGAGAATTAATGTCCTCAACAGTCATTTTTCATGCTATGTTAAATGACGGAATTGATGTTGAGCTTATCGATTCAAGGGAAATTATCAAAACAAATAATGATTTTTCCAGAGCTTACCCCAATTTTGAAATTTCGCAGGAAAATGCAGATAAAATCGTCAAACCTCTGTTGAAGAAGGGTAAAATAGTTCTTGCACAGGGATTTATGGGTTCTACCGAAGATGGAATATCAACAACAATGGGGAGGGAAAGTTCTGATTTTTCCGCGGCAATTTACGGCTCACTTGTTGATGCTGATGAAATTCAAATATGGACGGATGTTGACGGGGTTTTATCATGTGACCCTAATATAATCAAGGATGCATTGAAGTTAACCGAAATATCTTTTAAGGAAATGGAGGAATTGTCCAATTTCGGAGCCAAAGTCCTTCACAAGAACTCAGTAAAGCCTGCATTAAAAAAGAATATTCCAATTAAGATACTTAATTCTAAGAACACAGCTTCAAGTGGTACAGTTGTCAGCTCAAAATTAAGTTATCCTGAACATATCAAATCTATTACTTATAAGAAAAACATAATTGTACTTAGAGTAAAGCCAAAGGAATCACTGAACCAGTTCATTTTCTGGGAAATGATGTTAAATATATTATCCCGGCATAAACCTCAAATAGATATATTAATTTCATCAAATAACGCTCTCATTATAGTTATTGCCGAGAGCGCTTACACAAAAATTCATTACGATGAGCTTAAAAATGAATTTGATGAAATATCAAACTGTGAAATTGTAAAAGATAAAGTTTTAATAACTCTTGTAGGCTCCGAGCTCAGTTCAATTAACAACTTTGAGCAAAGCATTTTTATATGTAATCCCGGAATAAAGGCAGAATCAATTATTTATGGCTTTAATCCGCATAGTTTTTCACTCCTTGTAAACAGCATTGAATGTGAAACTGTTTTGAAGAATCTGCATAAACAATTCTTTGAAAACAATGTTTCAGATACCGGTTTGTTTGAAAAATTAGGTAAAAAAACAGAAAAGGATATCGCATAATGATAAATCTTGCGCTGGTTGGTTACGGCAAAATGGGCAAAATGATCGAATCAATTGCCCCAAAGAAAGAATTTAAAATTACAGGGACTTTTGATGTAATAAATCCCGTGAAAGGTCATCTAAAAGAAAAAACAGATGTTGCTATTGAATTTTCCACTCCGGCAAGTGTTATAGAAAACATTGAGTATCTTTCTTCGCTTGGCGTAGATATAGTCTGCGGGACAACCGGATGGTATAACAAATCTGCTGTAGTTAAAGATATAATAAAAAAATACGGTACCGGTTTCATTTATGCAAGTAATTTTTCTGTAGGTGTCAATATTTTCTTTCAGATCATTAAATATGCTTCATCTATAATGGATAAATACCGGCAATATGATATACAATTGACTGAAACACACCATACCCAGAAACTTGATAAGCCAAGCGGGACGGCTATAAGAACTGCTGAATATATTCTTGAGAATATAAAGCGTAAAGATAAATTCGTTAATGATGCCTTTTCGGTTTTAGGCAGTGAGATTAATATCGTGTCAAAAAGAATAGAAAATGTTGTTGGTATGCACGAAGTAGAATTTTCGAGCGAATCCGATTCGATATCACTTATTCACAAAGCAAATTCAAGGCAGGGATTTGCCGAAGGGGCGCTGCTTGCTGCAAAATTTATAAAAGGTAGAAAAGGTTTTTTTAAATTCGAAGATATATTTAACAATTTAGCAATTTAACAATGGAAGAAAATAAAGATCAGGCAGAAACAACAGTTGAATCTGACAATTTAACAAATCCGGTTGAGAGCATCTCTCTTGGAGATGCCATGGCAGGCATTTTCTCCGAGCCCGGAAGCACATTTGAATCCGTTAAAGCTTCCGCCAAGAAAAATTACTGGCTGATACCTATATTGATCTTAATAGCTGTCAGTTTGTTATCCAGTTTCCTTGTAACACATGATGAAGAACTGCTTTCAGAGATTAAGACTCAGCAGAAGGAAGCCATAAAAAAAAGGATGGATGAGGCTGTAAAAGATGGTAAAATGACACGTGAGCAGGCGGACCAGCAAATTGAAAAAACCGAAAATATGTTTGGTGGAGGCATGTTTGTGATATTCGGCATGATTGGATCCGTTGTAGGCGTTCTCTTAATCTTTTTCCTCAAAGCTCTTTTGTATTGGGGAGGATTAAAATTATTCAAAGGCTCAGCGGGATATGGCGATATTATGAATGTTTTAGGATTAACATCTCTAATAATGGCAATACAACTAATTGTAGATACTGTCCTGGCAATTGTGATGGGTAAATTAATGATGAATATTGGTCCTGTACTCTTATTTTCAGAAAATTCTGTCGGCAAATCAATGTTTACTTTTATTGCTAACTTTGATGCAATAACTATCTGGTATTCAGTAATTGTAGGTATTGGCCTGGCAAAAGTCTCGAATCTGAAAAGTTCGGTTACAATACCATTTGTATTCGCCCTATGGTTAATTTGGGTGTTATTAACTTCTTTTGGACCATTTGGAATGTTCATGGGAAGATAATTTACTGGTTAAAAGTAAAAAGCCGGTCCTCCATAAACAGGACCGGCTTTTTTATTACAAAATATTAAATGCTATTTAGTAAGGACCATCTTCTTCGTAAGCACAATATTACCGCTTTGAAGTGTGTAGAAATAAATCCCGGATGAAAGCGTAGAGGCGCTAAAATCAACAGTGTATCTTCCTGCCTGTGTAAACTCATTCAAAATTATTGCGGTTTCTTTACCTAATACATCATACACAATTAATTTTGTAAATTCACTCTTCGGTATATCAAAAGTAATTTTTGTATTTGGGTTAAACGGATTTGGATAATTCTGATACAAAGCATAATTCACAGGAGTGTGGGTGCCAATATTTGGGATTCCAATCAACCCATTAGAAAGCAATCTGGCCAGTGGACCACCATATGCGCCCATATCATTCCTCAGGCCTCCCCGAGATGGATATAGAGCTAATGTACCGTTATTGGGATCTGCAATATCGTTGTATATTACACTGGAATCTCCCTTATCAATACATGGGGAGCCGGACTGCAATACATAGTTAGAGTCTGCAAACAATGGGTTCTGGCTCATATTGCCCGAACCGGGATATGACCCGCCTTGAATATTGGAGTAGATAATATTCATAGAAGTAGATACCTGAGTATTAGAGGGAGAAGTATTCCCCCAGATAATGTTATTCCTTAAAGAGGCAAAGCTGCCTCCATACACGCCGCAAAATCCTGCTGTAGATGAATTACCGGATATTGTGTTATTGGTAATTATGCACGGTCTGTTAAACGTATTATTCAGCCACATTCCTGAACCAGACCCAAACTGGTTTGAACCATAGTTAGCACAAATCACATTATTTTTGTACTCTCCGCCTGTATAATTAAGAACCACACCGGCTCCATAATGCGCAGTATTGTTCATTACAACATTATTGTAAAATCTAACATAACTGTCGCCTATTCTTACACCACCGCCACCTGTACTGTTAACTCCGCTTACATTTGTCACAATATTATCATAAATGAAATTATTTTTAATAACAGGAGATGAATACTGAACTAAAAGTCCGCCACCTTCCCTATACACACCTGCAAAATGCTCATCGTTCCATTTTGTACCGCTTCCGCCTGTAATTGAAAAACCCTGCAGTACTGTTGTTGAATCTTCATGATTTGAAATAATTACACAGCTGCCTGTATCCGCGTTTACAGGGGTACTGCCATTGATGATTGTGCCAATTATCATTGCCGGATCATTATTAATGTAAAAAGTGCTGGTCAGGACGATATTCTTACCCCGAAAATTGATGTTTTCCATGTAAGTGCCCGGTGCAACAAGAATCGTATCACCATTAACAGAAGCTGTTATAGCTGCCTGGATTGTAGAATAGCCAGAAGGGACATTTTTAATCGTCGAAAAGAGATTAAATGTAGCTAAAACGAGGGCTAAAGATAATAAAAAAAGTTTTTTCATTTATTTTTGTTAGTTTGTAAAATTAAAGATTTCTCTAAACTCTTTGTGATTCAAAATTTCCCTGATTACCAGAACAAAATCGGGAGGTTCCTGAAACGGGTTTTCTCTGAATAATTTCTGTGATTTGCTGTCAAGAATTTCGTCAAATCTTTCCGACCTTTCTCCTGCAGTACTTTCAACCGAATGGACGTAATTTATATTGAACAATAACTTTTTCGGATTTACATAACCGTTTTCAATTAATACTTTTGTCTTCTTCTCGCACTTGCATGGATTATTTTTATCCATTAATCCACATCTATTGTACATAAAGTTTAAAATCTGTTTCCTTGCACGCGAGAGCTTTTGCCTGAAGTTATCCCTGGTTATATCCATTATTTCTGCCCCAACTTTATCTGTAACCTGGAAAATAACTCCTAATATATAAATCATCCTTTGCTCCCTATCCAGGCACAGCAGCATACCTGACATACAACTTACTTTTACTTCATTTACAAGGGTTCTCATTTCAACGTTGTAGCTTTCCTGCTGTGGGAGCTCATGATCAGGAACATTTTCTATTATCTTCCAGTACTCATCAAAATTACTTGAATGATTTTTTTCGCCAAGTGATTTCTTCATATTCAGCACCTGGTTTACAGCTATCCTGTAAGCCCACGTCCTGAAACTGCTTTCTTTGCGGAATGTCGAAAGTTTAGTGATTATTTTGATCAAAACTTCCTGCGTAACATCTTCAGCTTCCTGTGGATAAAAAACCATTCTTAAGGCGATATTATATATCCATGCCTGGTGCCTGTAGATAAGGTCTTCTAGTGACTTTTTATTTCCATTTAATGCTTCTTCAATCAACTGTTCATCTTTTTGGTCAGTTGACTTCTTCTCGATAAACGGGTTTACTATCATATATATTTAGACATGATTTTTATGCCTGTGTGACAGCATATATTAGAGGGCTAAGCTATTGTTTTTAAATATTTTAAATCTTCAGCAATTTGGCGAATTAATCAGCTTTATTTCTGAAAATGTTTCTTGTATGAACTTTCTGCAATTGTCTCTCAATCACTGCATCTGCAATCAATGCTGCTATTTCATCTTTAGAGGGATTACTGAAAATATCATCGGTTTTCTTCTGTCCAACATCAATCCGGTATAAAATATACACTAACTTCTCAACATTTTTATCGAGCAGTTCCCTTATCCTTTCAGATAGAATATGATGCAGGTCTTCGAGTGATATTACTTCACATTTCTTTAATTCAAAGTTTGCGGAAACTATATCAAACACTTCCTGGGGTTCACTTAACATAAATTCTTTTATTGTAATTTTATTGCTTCAAAAAATGCAACATCACCATCAATTAGTTCATATTTTACCTCTATTGGATTGCAGCATACTTCGCAATCTTCAACATAGGTTTGAACCGGAACAGAAGTATCAAGAATAAATGATATCTCTTTCCAGCAATACGGACAGTTAAAAAAATATTCCATTAAGAACTATTTCTCTTTAAATGTTATTTATCGCTTCAAGTTCGCATGTGTGCACATTCCACACAAAACTTTCGTTTTTTAACAATTTCCTTGCTTTGCTTATATGCTCAAAAAGTTCTCTTCTTCCCGCATTTTTTACAAGTTCTCCTATGTATCCAAACAGTGAGTAATCCATAGCACATGAGTTATTTCCCTGTCTCTTTCCGACAGTACAGATACTGCACTCCCAATTCACAAATTTACACATCGGGACGCAGAGCAAAAGCTCATCAAAACCATCGGGCCAGTCGGTTGCCAGCCATGCGTCATAATTTCTGCCGCGCGCGGAAATTTCGATCAATTCATACCAGCTGTTGTCATCATTCACAATTTCTTCCAGAGCATCAAGCTGTTGAATTGTAAGCTCAACAGCAGCTTCCTGGGTTGAACCTTTATTTATCCAAAGCTGGTAAATATTATTATAGTTAAGCAGTTTATGCAGCATTTAGTTTATTTAATTTTCTATTGATACTCTTCCAAATGAGTAAGGCTGAAATTATTAATGTTCCTGCGATCAAAAAGGGTGATGATAATATTTCCATTTTCATTCCTGTTATAAACGGCAATCCTCCTGCTGCAATCGCGAGTCCGAAAGAAAGACCCGCTGATGTTGCAGGCAGCTTTTTCATGTTCTTATATAATGCAGATACCAAAATAGGAGTAACGGACTGCAGCAAAGCTATGCCAGGTAAAAGGAAATATATACTTGCTTCACCTAATATTAATAGCGGTATAGCAAGAAGTAATGCAGAAAATGAATATCTTCGCCAGCCGATCTTATCACCTGCATAGCCGCCAATAATCTTGCCTCCTGCTGCAGAAAGTGAAATCAATATAATATTGATTATCTCCCCTTCCTGAACATGCTGGAAAATATTCCATACTGCACTTCTCAACGCAATTGCCAGTAGTAGAAACAACATAATGAAATCATGCTTATCAAAATCGTTGTTAGATGAGTGTTCCTCATAGGGTAAAACAGGAATTCTCATAATTGAGATTAAAACCGCAATAACAATCAATAACGAAATAATTATGGCCGCAGGGAAAATATTATTAATAGCAAGATATCCTCCAATTGCAAGTCCGGCAACGCCCGGTGCTGAGAATAATCCGGGTCCCGATGCTTTATCTGGAGTTGAGCATAAAGCCAATGCCCCGCCGCCAACATGAAAGAACGCGGATGCAGCACCTGCAACTATAACAGAAATTACCGGGTTTATGAAAAATAAAACAACAGCTGCGCTCATCAAAGCAAGTCCCGTGACTGCTGCTAACTTAGGGTTTTTCATCTTATCAGTCAGTAATCCCGCAAGAGGCTGAGATCCAAAGGCTAATATGTTATATAATAATACCAGCGAGCCTACTCCATACAATGATATCAAGTTTGTGAGGCTTCCTAATACCATTCCCGCGGTACAATCAGATATCCCGTGAGCTAAACCAAGCGAAACCGGAAGAATTAGTTTTTTCATACTACAAAGCTTAATATTGCCGTAACTAAATTTGCTGTAAATGATATTAGAACAGCTTTTGACAGCTTAATTTTAAAAAGAATACTTACTAAAACAATTTCAGTTAAAAATACAATAATTTCAACAATTAAAAAATATATATTGAATAAATCAGTAATATCATATTTTTCAGCCAGTTGCGAATATACAAAATACGCAGCCGGGTGAGTTATACAGTTTATTATTATTGCATAGAATAATGTTTGAAGGGGCTTTGTTCTGATAAAAAGAAGATAGACGATATACTCAACAGCAATTGTAATAATTAAAGCTGTAAAATATCCCGCCATACTTACTTTTTCATTTTCCTGACGAGGATAATTGTAACAATACTTATTAGCGCCAGTATAGGTATAATGATGAGAAGATATCCTGATTTATCAGAGGACGGTGATACCAGGTCTTCTCTCGTTCTCATTTTGGAATCTTTTGCATCGATGATATTTTTATTCTGATCCTTGTAAATTGTCTTTTTGGAGTTAATAATCATCGTATCAGGTTTGATTGACTCGATGCTGAACTGTTCCTGAACGTAATTATATTTAACATCTCTATCTGCATAGTTACTGCATGAGACCTTAAGAGACGGGATATATATTTTATTACCAGAGATAAGGGATTTTAATTTCGAGGTGCGCTGTACATCATCTGTTATGCTGTTGAGTGAATCAAAATAAATACTATTGAATTCTGTATTTTTAACTGCATATATTTCAGGAGATCCGAATTTACATGATATTCCAAGATCTTCTCCGGGGGTTAACTTTACAGCATGAATATCAGGAACGCCATTTGAGAAATTTACGGGATAGGCTATAAAGGTATAATCAGGATATGAATCAATATTCAAAACTTCAAAACTATAATAAATTTTTTTCTTTCCTTCTTGAATGACGTCAGCCTTTATAAAAGAGGCGAAAACAAACAATAAAATAATCGTTAATTTTAATCTGTTCATTTTGGCCTCCTTCAGATCAAGAATGGAAATTAGTAATTTATGAAAACAGAAGCTAATTTACTCCGGCATCATCAAAATTTTCAAGCCAACCGTCAATTACACCCATGAATGACTTCAGGCATCCCTCTTCAAATGGTGATATAAGATTGGCAGTTTTAACAAGCCCTAAGAATGACTGGCTGCCACCTGCTTTACATAGCCTTAGGTAATCTTCCAAAGCCTGTTCCCTGTTGTCCATCGATTTCTTCCAGAACTGGAATGCGCAAATCTGCGCGAGACAGTAATCAATGTAGTAAAACGGGCTCATGAAGATATGCCTTTGCTGCTGCCACCTGCCGCCTTTTTCAAGGAATTCGTTATTATCGTAATCAATATACGGGAGGTATTTCTTCTCTATATCAAGCCATGCCTGTTTTCTCTTAATAGGTGAAGCGTCCGGATTTTCATAAACCCAGTGCTGAAACTCATCTACAGATACTCCATATGGAATAAATATTACTGAGCCTTTTAAGTGCGAATACTTGAATTTATCAGTCTGATCTTTAAAGAAGCAATTCATCCATGGCCAGGTTAAAAATTCCATGCTCATTGAGTGTATTTCACATGCTTCGGATGTCGGGAAGAAGTATTCCGGTATTTCGAAATTCCGGCTTGAATATGCCTGAAAAGCATGTCCGGCTTCGTGGGTCAATACTTCAATATCACCCATTGTCCCGTTGAAATTAGAGAATATAAAGGGCGCCTTGTATTTTTCTATGAATGTACAGTATCCGCCAGTATCTTTTCCTTTTTTGTTAACAAGGTCCATCATCTCATTATCAAGCATGAAATTAAAAAACTCATTGGTCTCAGGCGATAATTCAGAATACATGTTCTTTGCGCAGCTTACTATCCAGTCAGGTGAACCATGCGGTTTTGCATTACCTGATTTGTAATCGATAGGCTGGTCATAATATTTAAATGAATCAAGTTCTAACCTGGACTGCTGTTTCTGTTTTAATTTTACAGCAATAGGTACTATTGTTTCCAAAACCTGGTCTCTGAACTTCTTGACCATCTCAGCATTATAATCTGTTCTTCCCATCCTGTCGTAACCCATCTGAACAAAATTCTTATATCCCAGCTTTTTGGCAATTCCTGCCCTTATCTTTACGAGCTCATCAAACAAACGGTCAAATTCGTCTTCATTATCAGAAAAGAATTTCCATTTTGCTTCATTTGCTGCTTTTCTGATTTCCCTGTCGGTTGATTCCATGTAGGGAATAAGTCCCTGGAGATTCTTTTCCTCGCCGTCAAAAAATATTTTCGCTGATGCGAGTAATTTGGTGTAATCAGTTCTTAATTCATTTTCTTTCTTTAAATCTTCAAGGATCTCAGGTGAAAACGTTCTTAATGTAACTTCGGCAACATCAAAAAGCTGTTTACCCCATTTTTTTTCAAGCTGCTCCCTGTGTTTTGAATGTACTATTGAAGTATAGTATTTATGTACCAGCCCGTCAAAAATTGGTGAGTTAGCGTCGTAGAATTCCTGCTCAGATTCAAACTCTTTATCATTGGTATCAATTGAGTATTTTATACTTGCAATCGTTCCCAGTGTCTGGAATTCCATCCTCAAATCATTGATGTTTCTAATAAGGGCATCCTGTTCATCAAAGCTTTCTGCTTTTTCAAAAAGATTTATCAGGTGTTCAAATTTTTCCTGAAGTATTGCAACATCGGGGCGTTTATATTCTATTTCACTGAATTTCATTTTTGATTAGAATTTTAATAATTAATTATTGATTAATCTCGTAATTTAATAAAGTTAAAACTAAAATTATACATAAAAGTTAACATTTCTTCGGAAAATTAATCTCAATTGTTGCAGCTATGATTTCCCGCCTGACTGCCTTTTTTGTGCTGAGAGTACATTTTTCCTTAACCTTATGTTTTTTGGTGTTACTTCAACCATTTCATCATCATTAATGAACTCAATAGCTTTTTCAAGGGTCATTGGAGAAACCGGAGTAAGAATAATGCTTTCATCCTTGCTTGAAGCTCTCATATTTGAAAGCTTCTTAGGCTTACATGCGTTTACATTCAGGTCATTATCCCTGTTGTGCTCGCCTACTATCATTCCTTCATATACACTTTCGCCCGGTGAGCAGAACATTGTACCTCTCGGCTCCAGGTTGAATAATGCATATCCGGTAGTATCTCCCTGGCGGTCCGATATCATTGAGCCCGTTGTTCTAATCGGAAAATCACCCCTGTGTTCTTCGTAGCTTTCAAGGTATGAGTTCATGATTCCGGTGCCTTTTGTATCGGTCAAAAATTCATTTCTGTATCCGATAAGTCCGCGCGATGGTATAGTAAATTCAAGCCTTACTCTTCCTGTGCCGTGATTAACAAGATTTACCATCCTGCCTTTTCTTTGTGATAGTTTATCGGTAACAACACCCACATAATTCTCTTCGCAATCGATGAATAAATGTTCGATAGGCTCAAGTTTTTTTCCATCTCTTTCTTTATATATAACATGCGGCCTTCCAACTGACATCTCATAACCTTCTCTTCGCAGGGTTTCTATAAGGATAACCATCTGGAACTCGCCCCTGCCTTTTACAATAAAAGTATCGTTTGTTTCAGTTTCTTCTACTTTGAGTGCAACATTCCGTAGTGTTTCTTTTATCAGCCTCTCTTTAAGTTTGGCTGACTGTACATACTTACCGTCTTTGCCTGCAAAAGGCGAAGTATTTATTCCAAAGACCATAGATATTGTCGGTTCATCAACAACTATTCTTTTTAATGGCTTTGGATTATCTTTCGAACAAATTGTATCACCAATATGAACATCTTCTATTCCTGATAGGATTGCAATTTCACCCTGCTCTGCATTTTGAACTTCCTTAAGCTTCAACCCTTCATAAACCTGCAATTTTGTTATTTTTAAGGGTTTATGAACACCGTCTTCACCAATACAAACCAGCGAATCATTGATATGCGCATTACCGTTAGTTACTCTTCCAATTGCAAGCCTGCCAATATAGTCTGAATAATCAAGGTCAGTTACCAATAACTGGAGCGGTTCGTTCTCATCATAAACAGGTCCGGGTATTACATCCAATATCTTATCGAATAGTGGCGCCAGATCAGTACCTTTTGCTTCAAGTGTATCCTGCGCAATACCTTCTCTGCCTATGGCATAAAGTATTGGGAATTCTATCTGCTCTTCTGAGGCATCAAGATCTATAAACAGGTTGTATATTTCATCAAGAACTTCCTTCGCACGCGCGTCTTTTCTGTCAATCTTATTAATGAGTACAATTATCTTTTTATCAGATGTTAATGCCTTCTTAAGCACAAACCTTGTCTGCGGCAGTGGGCCCTCAGATGCATCAACAAGCAATATAGCGCCGTCAACCATCATTAATGCGCGCTCAACTTCGCCGCCAAAATCAGCATGGCCCGGTGTATCTAAAATATTTATCTTAACGCCGTTCCATAATATGGAGCAGTTCTTGGCAGAAATGGTAATTCCCCTCTCGCGCTCAAGATCCATGTTATCCATTACTCTTTCTTCAATTTCCTGGTTATCCCTGAACATTCCGCTTTGTCTGAACATATGGTCAACAAGCGTGGTTTTGCCATGATCTACATGGGCAATTATTGCGATATTACGTATCTTATTATTGTGCACAAGTTTCTTCAATTCTATTCCTATCCTAAACTTTTTTTGTGTGATTTTAAATCTAAACCGACGGGTTTTTGAAGTGAAATCTAATGATCGTTAATTAAATATACTGATTTTAAGATTTAAATAATAGTCAAAAAATACAGTTTTTAGCCCTTTTTATTAAATTCATTGCTTATTATGTAATTAAATATTATTTTGAATTGTATTTATATAAGTGCTTATATAATAAATTTAGTTAATTATGGAGTTTATTAAACAATTAGGGGAAGTTGCCTTTGGAACCAGATTAAGGCTCTTAACAGATAGATTTATCCAGGATGGTGCTAAGATATACCAGTCTCAGAACATTGATTTTGAACCAAGATGGTTTACAATGTTCTACCTGCTTAGTCAGAAATCACCGCTTAACATTACAGAAATTACAGCAGAGCTTGGATACACTCAGCCGGCAGTAACACAGATAGCGAACATCCTTCTAAAAAGAGGTTTGATTAAGATAGTTAAAGATAAGACCGATACGAGGAAAAAGCTTCTGGCACTATCCCCCAAAGGTTTGGAGTTATACAAAGACCTCGAGCCTGTTTGGCAGGGATTTGAGGATGCCGTGAAAGAGCTTTTTAATTCCGTTGGACACGATGTAATGTATATTGTAAGCAAGCTTGAGACTGCGCTGGATGAAAAGGATATGTATCACCGGGTTAGCGAAAAGATAAAACAAAAACAAATTGATAATGTTGAGATAGTTAAATATTCCGCTGAGCATAAAGATTCATTCCGCAACCTGAATTACGAGTGGCTTGAAAAATATTTCAAAGTGGAGCCGGAAGATAAAAAACTACTGGGTGACCCTGAGGGTGAGATTATTTCTAAAGGCGGAGATGTAATATTTGCAAAGTATAACGAAGAAATTGTGGGCACTGCGGCATTGATCAAATCAGGGGAAGCAGAATATGAGCTTGCAAAAATGGCGGTAACAGATAAAGCTAAAGGTAAACAGATAGGCAAAAGGCTCGCAGAGGAAATAATAGCGCTGGCGGGAAAGAAAAATGCAAAAACACTTTATCTTGAAACAAGCATTAAACTGGGTCCGGCTATGAATTTATACAAAAAACTGGGATTTGTTCAGACTGAATATAAAGGTCCGGCAAAATACACCCGTTCAACTATCAGAATGGAAATGAATATCAGTAAAAGTAAAATTTAGATTGCATTGCAAGGATATTTAAAGTTAATGAAACCTTGATTAACGAAATAAAGTCATAGTTATTAATTAAATAATTTGCATAAGGAGTTATATAAATGGTATATAAATCTACAATATCCATGAAAATTGCTCTATTTAGCGAATTATTAACAATTAAATTAATATCGCTATGAAATTTTGTATTTTAAGTTCTTTATCAATCTTAATAATTTTCGTTATTTCAATAAACACATATTCTCAGAAAAAAGAGACATTATATCCTGTTGAAAAATTACGCAGTGATTTTAATATAATGCGATCTGCTTTTGAAGAAGCGCACCCGTGTTTATATTTGTATAGATCAAAAACATCAATGGATTCAATATTCAGCACAGCTTATAATTCAATTACGGAACCTATGGAGGATATTGACTTTACAGTTTTACTTAGTAAAGTTACATCTCAAATCGGTGACGGTCATATTAGGATAATCCCGCCCAAAAGCAATTTGGATTCACTTGATAACGGAAATACTATGATCCCTTTTAAAGTAAACTATTATAATGATAAATTATTTACTGTGAGAAATTATTCGGAGCTTAGTGATGATGAGTTCATTGGATCGGAGATCATTTCAATAAATGGTCATTTGATATATGACTTTGTAAAAGTATTTTTATCAATATTCCCTTCAGATGGGAACAATATGACACATAAATACAGGTTGTTATCCAATTCACGAATTTTTACCCGATATTTTTATTTATTATACGGATATACTGAGAAATACCTGGTAGAATACAAACCTGTTGAAAATAATGAAATTAAAACTGTTGAAATAAAAGGGCTGTCAATTGATAAACTGATTGAAACAGAAAAGACAAGATATCCTGAAACATCGAACAAAAAACCTATAGAATTTACCACAGACAAGAATAATAATTTGGGATACCTGAGGATTACATCATTTAACCAGGCTGATTATAAAAAAAATGATTTGGATTTCACCTCATTTCTTGAAAATTCATTTAAGTTTCTAGAAGAAAATAAGATAAACAACTTAATACTTGACCTTCGTAATAATGGAGGAGGAACTGATGAATACGGAAAAATATTATATTCTTACTTCACCATTTCGGAATTTGAATATTACAGTTCTCTAAAAATGAAAAATGATTCCTTTAACTTTTTTAAATATACCGAAATTCCCGGAAATAAAGCTCCGGAAGGAATGCTGAAACCCGATTCTGAAGGAAGTTTTGATGTTATACAGCATCCAAATCTTGGTAAACAACAAAACTCTAAAAATCCTTTCATAGGTAATGTTTATGTTCTGATAAACGGAGGATGTTTTTCTACGACCAGTGAATTTTTATCAATGCTGCATAACAATACTAAAGCGGTTTTTATCGGTGAAGAAAGTGGAGGCGGATATTACGGAAACTGTTCAGGTTTAATACCGGAAATGACACTGCCGGATACAAAAGTAAGGGTAAATATTCCCTTAATGCATTATAGTATGAATGTTAGAGGATATTCTTTACCCGATAGAGGTATTATTCCAAATCACTTAGTACTGCCATCTATAAATGATATTATAAATAATGTTGATACCGAACTGGAATTTGCAAAAAAGTTAATTCTTGAGATTCATTAAAAGGAAATATTAAAACTGCAACTTTTCTGATGTTTAAAACATCTTATTAAAATAGAGAAAATATTATAAAAGGAGAAATTCATGCTAAATAAAAATCCGTTAATCAGATTAATTATATTATTTTTTGTTTCGTGTTCATTACTGTTATCTCAGCAAAAAGATAATTTTAACCTTGATGCCAAAGTTAAACAGCAGACAGTAAAAAAGATATCAAAAATGCTTAATGAAAACTACATTTTCCCTGAGACTGCCAAGAAAATGGGTGACTTCATTAAATCAAAACTATCCACTGGAAGTTATGACAGCATTGATGACCCGATGAAATTTGCTGAGGCTCTGACCTCAGATCTTCAATCAATAAGCAATGATAAACATTTGCGTGTAAGGTTCTCGCCTGATGACGCCATGCGGATGCTTGAAGAGAAAAAGAACGGCAATTCGCCCGATGATGAGAAGCACTGGAATGAAATGATGAAAAAGGAAAATTACGGTTTTAAAAAAGTTGAACGGCTCGCCGGCAATATCGGTTATGTTGATTTCAGGAATTTTGCATCACCCCAATACTCAAAAGAAACTATAACTTCTGTAATGGGATTCCTTGCAAACACAGATGCGATAATTTTTGATCTGCGTTTAAACGGCGGCGGTGACCCGGCAGGCGTTCAGCTAATTTGCAGCTATTTATTTGGTGAAACACCTGTGCACTTAAATGACCTCTATTTTCGTCCAACAGATAAAACAGAAGAATTCTGGACACTCAGGAAAATTGACGGCAAAAGAATGCCTGATGTTCCCGTTTACGTTTTGACGAGCAAATACACATTTTCAGGCGCAGAGGAATTTACATATAACTTAAAGAATTTAAAGCGCGCAACTATTGTTGGTGAAACTACAGGCGGAGGCGCACATCCGGGCGGAATGAATGTGATAAATAAAGGATTCTTAATTTTTATTCCTGTTGGAAGAGCAATAAGCCCCATAACTAAAACCAACTGGGAAGGCACCGGAGTTACACCGGATGTAAGCGTAAAATCAGAGCTTGCCCTTGAGCAGGCGCAGATTCTGGCGCTCCAAAAGCTCTCAGCAAACATAAAGGATGAGAAACAGCTTGGCACGTATAAATGGATGATAGAATCCTTACAGGCAGTTATGAACGCACCCGCAATTGATGATATTACTATGAAAAACTATGCAGGTACTTATGATGACAGGACGATCACATACGAAGGCGGAAAGCTATATTACCAGCGCAAAGGCAGACAAAAGTACGCAATGATACCAATGACTGATGATACATTTATGTTCAAAGACCTTGATTATTTTAGATTGAAATTCATAAAGGATGCTTTGGGTAATGCAATTGAGGTCAATGGCTTATATGATGACGGAAGTATAGACAGGTCTAAAAGAACCAACTAAATTATTTACTAGGAGCGACAGCGACGAAGCAATCTCATAAATAATCGGAAATTAATATTTGAGATTGCTTCGCTACGCTCGCAAAAAAACTATCAATCACTTCCTCTTCTCAATACTCCTGTTTCTACCGTCAGCAGTCAGCTTCTTCCATTTCTTCTTTTCTTCTATCTGCGCTTTTTTATCCTGTTTGCGCTCAAAGTAACTTACTTCGCTCAGTAATTTTTTGTAACTCTTGAATCTCGCCTCATCAAGCTCACCTTTTTTAATTGCTGCTTTTACTGCGCAGCCCGGTTCTGAATCATGCTTGCAGTCTGAGAACTTACATTCAACTATCAGTTTTTCTATATCTTCGAACAACTCGCTAAGACCCTCAGCGCCTTCCCACATCTGAATTTCGCGCATACCGGGTGTATCGATAATCAGTCCACCGCCAGGAACAACGGTAAGCTCTCTGTGTGTAGTAGTATGCCTGCCTTTATCTTTGTATAGACCTATTTCGCTTACTTCCATCTTATCCCAGTCCAGCAGGCCGTTTATTAGGGTAGATTTCCCTACCCCCGATGAACCAATAACGGCAACGGTTTTATTGCCTTCAAAATACTGTGCAAGCTCATCGAGGCCCGCTTTTTTTACCACGCTTACAATATGCACATCGATTCCCGGGAATGCATCCTGGACTTCGACAAGTATTGCAAAAATATCTTCACACAAGTCAGCCTTGCTGAGCAGCAGCACCGGTTTTACATCGTTATCCCACGCGAGAGTTATATAGCGCTCCATACGCCTGAGGTTGAGATCCTGGTTAAGCGAGCTGATAATAAAAACAGTATCCACATTAGCGGCAACAATCTGCTCTTCAGTGGTCGCACCGGCTTTTTTCCTTGAGAACTTCGATTTCCTATGCAGTACTTCTATTATCACAGCCTTCTTTTCCTCGGGCATGTGTTTAATTACAACCCAGTCACCCACCGCAGGCAATTGATGAGTGTCTTCAGTGCTGTAGAATAGCTTTCCTGATTTTTCCGCGGTAAGCTCACCGAACTCTGAATAAAGCTCGTAGTAATTCC
>JBDTNV010000028.1:0-24334 GCA_039933555.1 Ignavibacteria bacterium | reverse complement strand
ACACCGGTTACCAAAAGCGCAATTTTTATATTTGCCGAGCCGTAGCTTTTCATATTAATTAAGAAAAATAACAGATAAGGTTAACAATAGAAATATATTTCATCTTGCCTTAACGGGTGGAACCAGGGAATGATTCCTGCCCTAAAACATTGGAATTTTTGCGTAATTTCACTTTTTTGTGTTAATAAGCTGGTGATCGATAAGGCAAAGCCACCATCAGGTTTTATCATATTGCAGGCCGTAAACAAAGACATGCCTGCTGCAAACAAAACACAGATATTGTGCAGGTACTACAAAGGTGATGTAACGGAGCGCAAAAGCATTTTAAAACAATTAAGAGAATTTTTCCCTGTGATTATTGCCTAAAAAATTGGCAGTTGTAGTTTGTTTAATTATCTTTGTATAACAAAAAATTAAATCTGATATAAATATATGAAAAGCAGCACAATTTTAATACTTTCAGCTATATTCTGTTTTTTTACGGCAGTAACCCAAAGCCAGACCGTTAACCAGAAGCTTATCACAGGCATACCTTCAGGCAACGGCACAATTGACGCGTACTCACTGAAGTACAATGCGGCAACCGGCGGATGGGTCTATGCGGCTTATGATACAACTTCGAGCAAGTATACAATTATTTCGTCAAAAGGAACATCAAAGCCGTTTTCTTACGCTATGCAGTACAATACACTATTTGATGCAGACGGAAATTCATACATGATAGCAAGCGAGAATATTACCGATACTGTTTACAGGTATTCAGTTCTCAAGAACAATGAGCCTATCGCAGTATTCGATTTCATTCTGGAAGGCTGGGTGATGAAGGATAACACAATCTATTATGCGGCACAGGAGTCGGGCAAGTATTATCTTGTCACATACGAAACAAAATCAGGCGTAATTAATAAAAGTAAAGCTTACGATGAGATAAGGCTTGCATACACGCCCAACGGTTACTCCGAAGGCGAGCCTGTAGGTTATATAGGGTTTACAAAAGCAGGGCAGGTTTACTATGTTGCAAGCTTAGCCGGTGAAACATTTTTAGTTATAGGTGATACCGAACAGAAACATTACAGTGATATTTCGTGGTATGATCTTAAATTCAACGCTCAGGATGAGCCCTGCTACATTGCTAAATCACAGGGCAAGTTCTATGATGTCAGGGGAAATACTTTTGTAGTTAAAGGTACACAGGAATTTAAAACTTTTGACTGGGTTTACGGTCCGCTTGAATTTGATAACTCAGGCAGCCCGATGTACACAGGGCAGGATTCAGCCGGCGAATATATATATCGTTCAACACTCATGAACGGGGGAACCGCAATTGCAACAGTTACCGGAAGCATATATAGTTACATGTATACGCCATCCGGCAAGCTTTCATACGTAGTTTCTGAGTCATCAACATCTGCTAACGGTGAATCAGTTAATAAAAGTTACCTTGTTGTTGACGGAAAGAAAAGCGAGACATATACTTCAGTAAATCTTCCGGTATTCGGTAACGGCTCAAAGGTGCTTTACACCGCTTCAGATAAGAACAATAAATATTTTGTTGTGGAAGATAAAGATATAATTTCAGATAAATATGATTACATCAGCGAAGCAAGGTTTATAGATGGCGGCAAGATAGCTTATGTAGGCGTTAAGTACGGCAATTATGAGAAGAAAATTGCTGATAAAAGTTATGTTGTGATTGGCGATGAAACATACGGTCCGTACAATACTGTTAACACTGCTGACTGGAAGACGAACGTTATGGTGCTTACCGATGGCACAGGCAGCTATGCATACATGGCAGGTGAAGTTGTTGATATGACAAATTATGTATATAAATATACTGTTTATTCAAACAAGGGCGAGAGTAAATCATTCGATAATATCAGCGAGCTTAAATATGTGAACAATAAGCTTTGCTACTTTGCTGGCAACGAAAAACGCAAAAGTTCATATATCTATGATTACACGCTGTATGTTAATAACAAAAAAGTTGGCGATACATATTCAGCATACTCTGATGTTAATGTAACGCCCGATGGCGTTATGACATTCATTGCTTCAAAGGGCAATGATCTTTACTATGTTGAAGTTAAGCCGTAAATGGATTAGAAGATTAATAAGATTGAAGATTATAATGCAGGGTCTAATAAAGACGCTGCATTTTTTATATAAAAAGGGGTTTCGTACAGCATTACTTTTTCGTGATCTAAATTTCTGGATTCCCGCCTTCCTGCCTGCCGCAGGAATGACAAGATTATTTTCATTTCATGCCGATGACAGCGAACATACGCCCCGAAGCTGACTTATCGCGCCGGTAGGAGTGAAGTGATTCGGTCTCATCATATGTGCAAAGCGGGGAGCGTTCTATGTTATCATGTAGAATCCCTGAAGCGATGAGGTTATCATAAACCATTTGGCCCGTATCAACATTGAATTTACAGGGCGAGTCCGGTTTAACAGAAACATATTGAGGAGGAAACATCTCAGCAACATCTTTATCTACCTCAAAATTCTTTTTACTTATGGCCGGACCCATAAATACAAGCATATCCCGGGTTTTACAGCCAAACTCTTTTTTCATTACATCAATAGTTTTAACTGCAACATTTTTTTGCGTACCCCGCCAGCCGGAGTGAATGTTAGCAATGATATTCTTTACCGGGTCAAGTATCATTACAGGCATACAGTCAGCTACCGATATTACGAGATTTAATCCGGTTTGTGAAGTAATAAGTGCGTCTGTTTCACTGTATAACCCGGGTTTGGTGACAACAGCAATACCATCACTGTGAACCTGGTTGCCGTGCACAAGAGTAGTTTCTGCAATTCCCAGCAAACCAAAGAACCGCGCGCGGTTTTGCATGACATCATCAATGCTATCGCCTACATGTTTGCTGAGATTATTGTAATACGGCGGCGTGCCCCCGGCTTTGGTTGATACGCCGTGAATGATATTATTTTGTGAAGAAAGTATTTTGGAAGTTATTATCAATCAGATTAATAATTATTTATTATAATTGGTCGATTTGTTTCTAAATTGATTTAAATTGAGAAAGCATATTGTTCTTTTTGTCTTGGTACAAAAAGAACCAAAAAAGTCAAGGCTTATGGAAAACAGCTAAAACTTTTCGAACGCAATAGATGCAAAAAATAACTCCCCGCCTAAGGCGGGTCAAACAGATTTTTTGCATCTATAATATGCGTTCTCGAGTTTTTTAACGCTGTTTTTCAAATGCCGTTTGAAAATATGAATATAAATAAACACCCCCTCTTTTATGAAAAAGAGAGCTGTTTATAAACCCTCCCCTTCGGGGAGGGTTGGGTGGGGTTCTATTCCAGCAGCTCCATCAATTTTAATACATAATAATTAAATTTCCACGGTTCACAGAAACCATGTTTAGCCTGCAGGGTTTCATCAACAGAGCGCAGGTATTTATTATCGGTCAGCGAGCGGTCATTCTCATCCCATGCAGGCAGTTCATCAGCAAAATAGTCGCTGCCGGTTTCAGGGTAAATATAAAATCTGTCATCCTTAATAATGAGAAAGCCTTTGCTGTTTTTGGGGATAACATCACCTGCCCACTTATTCAGTTTTACAGCTTTGGTTTGTGTAGCGGGATCAATTACAAATGTATCTTTATCGGTAATTATAATTGGCGAAACATGATAAGACCAGTTTTGACATTTCCCGGGGTAACTTAAATAAACAACAGGTTTGTAGCGGTAAGCTTCCTTTTGGGAATTTCGTTTGCTATCGGCAATAAGCCATACTTTTGAAATTGTAATTTCAGGAAAATTTTTTTCAATCATGCGGCTGATAATATGCGCGCGCGATTTACAGATATTGCAATCTTCAAAATCAATAAGCCAGCTATGGGAGTATATGAAAGTATATATGGAATCAATTTTATCCGGTGTAACACTATTCTGCTTTACGCTATCGCTGTGAATACTGTATTCAATGCGCTCGTATTGTGCGAATGCAGAAGTACAAAGAAGAATGATTATTGTAATTGATTTTATCAAACTAGATTGAATACCGGAAAGTGTTAACATCCCCATTGCAATTAATCGGCTAATTTTATTTGATGAAGAATTTCTGAATGACGTATACTAAAAATATCGCCCCCCTTCAAAGGGGGAATATATACATGTTAATTAATATTTACCTATTAGTACTGCTGAAATATTCCACGCGCTTTTGCTAGTGCCTTCCTTCCTCCCGCTACGCGGTTTTAAGGCGCGGCAGTTTTGCCTGGATGACGTTTAATATTTACCTATTAGTACTGCTGAAATATTCCACGCGCTTTGGCTTGTGCCTTCGGGTTTGCCCATGGGAATGTAAACTGAAAATGTGTGCCTGCCGGGTTTCAATCCGGTTAATGGAATATCAACCGGTATAGATGTTGAGCCCGGACACCAGCCAGAGCGGCTGAAGTCACTGGATGACATGCCATTAGGGAAATTACCCGAAGCAGGGTTATACCTGCGGTACATTCCGCAATCATCACGCCATGGTATAAAGCTATAAACCTGCTTAGCATCTATAAAGATCTGGTTTAGTTTTTTGTTGAATTCATCGCCATTTTCCCAGCCGCCATGGCCTGTACTGATATACCTCATCGTAAGTGAGCTTAAACCTTCCGGAATATCTACTGTAACATTTAACGTATCGCTGCCAAAAATTGTTGCATATTCCTGCCCGCTTGCTTCCATAATATTTGTTGTGAAAATTATTGGTGCAATCCATTCCTGATTTACTGCAACAGGCTCCATTGGCACATCATCCGGAAAGTATTTTAATCTTAAGCTTACGTTATGTCCTCCGTTATCATAACAGCCAATGAAGACGCCGAACCATACTTCACCCTGTAAGACAGGAAGCAGATTGGTTACATCCTGTTTGTATGTAACGGAATCTTCCCATTTAACTCCATGTACCTGCATCTGGCTGTTATAATAATTGATGCCAAATGGCGTGATAAAACGCATGAGTTCAATTGGTGGAGTGTATTTTTCGGTAAGTGTAAATCCGTTATACTTTTTGGAATCACTTGAGGGGTACACGGGTAATGTTTTTATTCCGTTTATGAACCCGTCAATAAAAGTCAGTGAAGTATCGCTTACTCCAGCCGGAATAATAAAACATGAGCCGTTCCTGTCATACGCATCGCCCGATGATCTTTCGGTAAGCTCAGCAACAACAGTGTTTTTTCCCATATTATCAGGCAGATGGATCTTTTTCAGGATAACAGTGCCTTCAGAAAAGCGGTAAGTTATGCCTGGTTCATTTGTAAAGAGGTTAATTATTGTATCGCCGTAATTTATTTTTTCTTTATTGAATATTTGGATGGTTGTATAATTTTGAGCAGTGACCATATCCCTGTAAAGAGGAAGGTCTACAAATTCACCGTTAAGATAATTGTTCCCTGGTTCAAACGAAACAGGCTCTATGTCCGAAGCAGAAATTTCAAAGTTACCGTTGCGGACTATTTTGAGAACAAGTCCTAAAGCTGGACCTATATTGATTGAAGGAGTTCCCTTTACTTTGGTTTCGGTTGTGTACCAGATATCTATATGGTTTGAGCGGATGACGACGTGAGCTTTATTGCAAAGGTAACCAAGTATTGTCATTGTGTCAGCCAGCAATTCGGGTTTCGGTAAACTATCTATGTTTTGAGAATTAACAATGCGCTCACCTGATTTAAGAAGCGTTGTCTGATAAGTGGTATTGTTTAAGTAATCGAAATAAAATTCCTCACCAGAAGCAGTAATATATTTTGAGAGCTTATCAGTTGCATCAAGAATGAGCGGGGGTGTTCCGTTTGGCGAACCATTTGAATAGAAATTATATGTTATGCGGGCTGAGGGTTGAGAGAAAACCGGGATCGTTATCAGTAATAAAACTATGTAATATTTTAACATTAGCAAAAATATAAAAAATAGAAGGGAAACTCTATCTATTAATTATGTTTTAACCCTGATTCGAAATCAACTGCGTAGATTTCTCTTCGTCCGCATGGCTACGTCATCTGTCAGAGCCTGACAAAAAACCGGTTCTTCGAACTCATAGAGGCAGATTAATTACCCCATTGTTGTTCTTGCCTGACTTGTTTCTAAGTTGACCAACAACATGATGTATTTATTAGGCCTAAACATCCCCATTGCAAATAAAACAAGGAGTCTAATTAACGAATAATTTTTGAAGTACGAAGAATAAAGAAATAGTCCCCCTTAAAAGGGGGGAATTCTTATTGGATACTGAAAAATTTAAACCAAAGTAATCTTTGTTATTTCAGGGGGACAGTTGATGCGGATGGGCAGACCTACTGAACCAATTCCGCGTGAGACATACATGTTTGATTTGCCGATTTTGTACAAACCTTCAATATATTTGCTGACAGTTGCCGCAAAAGAGAGGTTAAAGTTTCCGAATTTTATTGGTACAACCTGCCCGCCATGAGTGTGACCTGAAAGGATCAGGTCAATTTCTTTTGTGGCAAGGGTATCAAATCCATAAGGCTTGTGGCAAAGCAGTACTTTTGGTGATGTGTTGAACTTTGGATCATTTTTCTTAAGGTATTCATCCATTCCTCCGTAAAATTTCAGAACTTCTTCCATTCTGGCGCCGGAGCTTTGAGTATCTTCTATACCAAGCATATAAAGCTCTTTACCTTTTATGTTAATTACACGATGCTCATTTCGCAGAAGCTGTACCGGTGATTCATTAAGCAGTGCTTTTGCAACATAGTCAGGGTCCTGGAAGTAATCATGGTTGCCCAGGGAGCCGTAAATTCCATGCTCAGCTTTCAGGTCACGGAAAGCCGCAGTTAACATGTGAATATCGCGCGATTCATAATTCACAAAGTCCCCGGGAATGCAGATAATATCAGAGCCAAGAGAATTTACAACATCGGCATAATCCCGCATTTCCTCTTCATTCATATACTGGCCGGCATGAATATCGCTAAGCAGTGTAATTGTTGTTCCTTTTAGCTCAGGCGGAAGGTTATCAATCTTAATATCTTTATAATCCACTTCGTATGAATCATGCTTTATCATTCCATAAGCAGCGCCGGCAAAAGCGTAGGTTGATATACCCATTGTTGCATAGCGGACAAATCTGCGGCGTGAGAGATCGACCGTTTTAACGGCTTTCTTTTCTTTTAGTGATCTTATTTTTATACGGAGTGGCTTAAATATTTTAGCTATCCAGATGGGTATCTGAAAAGGGAGCTTGATTATCTTCCCGATAAGAAGCCAAAGAGAGATAAAGAATGTTGCTGCTACCCAAACATAGAAAGGGTACAGCGCGATAATTTTGAACCATTCCGGTGGAGTAAAATTTCTGCCCCACACAATAGATACCACGATAAAGGAAATATTGAAGACCAAAAACGGAATAAGCACCACCCACCTGTGGGAAGGCTTATAGAATTTTGTGGTTTTCCAGTAGTTTATAAAAGTAAAATAAACAAGAGTTTGCAGCCCGAGTAAAATTCCAATAAACAAAAATATTCTCCATCCCATCAAATATTAAAATTCCTCCATAAATGTAATTACACTATCTTATAATGCTTCTATAATATAAAACGTTTCAAAGAACTTTTTATTGGTCTGTAAAATTTTGTAAACATACCCAAAGTTATGGAGGCGACTGTACAGGTCGTCCATATCCATATCAGTTGAAACCAGCAGACAAATTGTTCCTCCCGGAGCAAGATGTTTTTTTGCATCAAGCAGGAATTGGTCAATTACTTCGAGATTGGGTCCGCCTTTAAACGCGCGTTCAAAATTATTGTGCGGGTTGCCTTTATAGTATGGGGGGTTGAAAAAGATGATATCAAATCCCGGGACCACCATGCTATTTAGTGACTCAAACAGATCAGATTCATAAACTTTAATTTGAGAAGAGAATTTATTCTGCAGCGCGTTTTCGGTGATGCAGCGAACAGCTACGGGATTTATATCACATGCTACACAATTCGCTCCTTTTGATGCGGCAAAGATGCTGACTACCCCGGAACCTGAGCCCATATCAAGAATAGTTTTACCTGTTAGATCAATTGCTTTGATATATTCAGCGAAAATCTTACTGGAGATAAAATCCTTGGGATTAAAAACTGTAGGTCTTATAGTAAAGGAAAACCCTGAGATCGTCTCTCTTACAACCCGCTCCATTTTTGGTTTAACCAGGAAATGGTATTGGTACAGGTAATTGATTTTTCTTAAAAGTTTTTTGATGTTATTGTAAATAATTGATTACAAAGTAATTAAAGAAAAGAATAGTTTAAATGATAAAAAAATAAGGATAACATACTCATCCGATGACTTTAAGCATGACGGCTCGTGCAGTCTTCTGATGAGTTAGTTCAGCTAAAACTTACCTTTTAATGCATTGCGCGATGTAATAAATAATGTACAGACGCATTTTTTGCATCTCTCCGGTTCCATAAATTTAACCAGCTTGCGTGTACCTGTAATTGAATCTGAATTAATTAATTCATTAAAAGTGTTCTCGCGGATGTTTCCGTATTTAGGCAGGAAGAAACAAGGGTGAATATCGCCTGTTGATGTAATTACTGCTGATACCATTGGCGCATTACAGAAATTCTCTGGAAAAGTATCATTTCCGTTAAGAGCAGAATAATAATTTGCAATGTGATGGAGTTTTTCAGGGGATTCTGATATTAATCCGCTTTGGAATTCATCTTTATATTTCAATGCCGCTTGATTAATAATTTCTTTCAGCTCCATTACTTCATTTTCATTTAGCGCCATTGTACTTTCAGAAGAAACCTCACCCCGTACTGAATTATGATCCCTTCCATATGCTTCGCTGGATACATCTGCCGCAAGAAATGATATGCGGTTAACCCCGGTATGTTTTGCAAGCTCAATAAATTCCTGCAGCTGCCGGAAGTTCTGCTTCTGCAATACGGTACGTATAGATATTTGAGGCGAAGCTCCGATTTGGATAACCTTTTTAATCCCTTCCAGTATTATATCAAATGAATTGACTCCTCTTAACCGGTTATGAGTTTGGGTGTCAGCGCCATCAATTGAAACGATAATTTCATTAAATACATCCTTAAACTCTTCTGCCCTTTTAGGAAGAAGCAAGCCGTTGGTTAAGAGTGTTTGTTTTACTTTAAGCCCTGAAAAGACCCCGCAAACATCCCTGAAATCACGCCGAAGCAATGGTTCGCCGCCGGAATAAACAATATGTTTTAAGCCGAATGAGGAAAGTTTACCGGCTAAATCCTTGATCTCTTCAAAGGTTAATTCACCCGGCATAGGGAGGCGGTATGAGCATGATAAGCATTTCAAGTTACAGCCTTCTGTGACATATAATATTACAACAGGCATGCAATATGCTTTAGAAGTTACAGTATTTAGAAAAGCTTTATAGTTCATTGATGTAATATGATAAAATCAATTTCAAATGTCAAAAGAATTGTAATGGGTAATTTCGCGCAAAGACGCCAAGACGCAACAAAATATATTACCAACCTTCGCAAACTCCATTTTGGGAAAACTACTTGCTGAATATTACGGATATTTATTCTCATCCATTTGAATTTAAGATTAACCCGCTCTCGAGAGCGGGGATTTAAGGATGTCTTTCTCAGGGGACTTTAGTCCCTGGTTTATAAACCTTTGAAATGGTTTATAAGATTTACGAGAATTTTTTCCCACGGATAAATCCGTGGGTTGAAACCACCCTCGATAAACTTCCTAACGGAAGTTTATCTCTTCCCCTCCTTAAGAACTGCCGGGGCAGTCAGGAAGGAGGGGAGCTTTTGTTGACCGTAAATAAAGACTACAATGCATAATAATCCGGCGCCATAAAGCCTTGGATATGCCAGAATATATAGCGGGAAAGAAAAATCCTGTAGCTGCCTGAACGGTAAAGGCAGCATTAATAATAAAACAGCAAGTGTGAATATATAAAAATGCGGTGATGTGAAGTTAATGTTCTTAAATAATCCGCTGCCTGCTAAAACAATTAACGGCAAATAGAGTAATGAATGATAATCTTCAGCGGCGGGTGAGAAGATGACATTCAAAGCAAAGCTTAATACAAAAAACAACAAATAATTTTGTGAAGCGAATTTTCTAGAAGTAATGTATAATACAGCCAAGCCCCCAATTTGCATTATGTAATAAATGTAAACCCTGGGAATAGATAATACGGCATTTGTGTTTGCAATTGGATCATAACTGAATAAATGCCCAAGCAAACTGCCCACTGTTTGATTTGCAGTGGTTGAGGAAAGATCGCCATAAGCTACCACCGAATAAAATTTTATGTAATACATCTGCCATGCTGATAAGCCAAATATTGGAAATGTCAGAAAAATCATTACAATTGCGATACCTAAAGTAAGCAAAAAGGCTTTTGGTTTTTTAACAAGCAGTAAGGCTGTCAGTGGGTAAAATCCGTAACCTTTTAAAATAATTATCATTGCTAATGGCAGAGCAATTAATAATGTATTATTTTTCTTAAAGCCGTAAACGGAGAATGAAGCAAGTAATAGTAATAGAGCGTATGCCTGTCCGTAAGCTATATTATAATAAAACGGATAGAATAGTAATACAAGTAAGATAAGTATCAAACCGGTTGTACTCTTGTGCGAAATATCAAAAGACCTGAAAAGAAGGATCACAGCAAATGATAAAAAAATAATACCAAGTATATTCCATATCACTTTGGCTGTGACAGGCTCAAGCCAGCAAAGGGGAAGCATAATAAATGAACCTGTAGGCAGGTTAGAAAGATCTTTCACAGTGCCAAAGCCGTATTCCTGCATTTTCTGGAAATAATATGTAGTATCATAAGCGCGTGTCATATCGCTTCGGTCGGTTAACATTCTGGCGGATGTGTAATAAGAGGCGAAGCCGTGTGTGAGGACAGGGGATTTGACCCAGGTGTAATAGATTATTTGAATTATGGCGAGGGTAATGAGTGCGATGAGTATTTGTTTTGAGTATTTCAGTTTCCTGGAAATTGATTTTCTAATCGATCTTAATTAAAAAAACATCTTTAAAGAATCTTTTATATTGTTACTTTCTTTTCAACGATGAAAAGAAAGTAACCAAAGAAAAATCGCCCGCTGGTTAAAATTGCCTAAAATTATTTTCGTTTTACGGGAAAAGAAACTTCCTCCACTATAGCGGTTTAAGTCCGTTTGCTCATCCGGCTTATATTGCACCATTGAGGCGATTTACCGGGTTCAAACAACTTTTCCCGTGTTGATTCCGCTCAAATAATTTTCGGGCGGCAATTTTAAAAGGCGGGTTTAAAGTCTTAATAGGTACCCCTTCAAAGGGGGAATAAACAATACTTCGTTTTATGATGTAGATGCGAATCCTTCAATTTCAGGCTGGCGGTATTTAAGCAGTTTTTGGGTCAGCATAATTTCATACGGTGCGGAGTAGAAATCCAGTTTATAACGCCAGCTGCCCATCAGATGCAATAGTGAACGTTTCCACCCTTTAATTTTCAGGTCGCTGTTGGTGGGGTAATAAGCATTCAGGGTTTTCTCAAAATTCCTTATCATTTTAAAGTGATGCGGCTTTAGCCAGGGAGTTAGCGGGTGTTTCCTCAGATCAAAGTTTTGCCATTTAGGCGAAACCCACTCTTCAAGCGAAGAGGGATAATCGAACCCTTTGAGCTTTGCTGCAAGCGACATTTCTGAATCCTCGAAATTTACCGGTGAATATGTATAGATAACAATTTCCACGGCGGGATTGATAGCCTTTATTTTTTTGATGAACCTCAGATCCGTTTCAATATCACGTGTAACATTATCAGTCGGGTTGCCAAGTACAAAAGATAGCTCAGGCACTATGCCGTACTTCTTTGATTTCTCAGCAAGATCAAGGAGTGTCTGCGCATTCTGTGTGCCGCCTTTATGCATAAGCTTAAGCAGTTCATCATTGCTGGTTTCTGCGCCATAGAATATCATTTTACATCCGCTATCCGCCATCATTTGCCATGTGTCATCAGAGAATTTCATCACAGTATCGGGCCTTGCTTCACCCCACCACCCAATGCCCAAACCATTAATGGACTTTGCGAAATCATAAACGCGTTTTTCTGAAACAAAAAAATTATTGTCGTGGAATTCAACCGCTCCAATGTTATATTTTTCCTTCAGGTAAATTATGTCACCCGCTGTCAGCCCGGCACTTCTGCCAAGCCATTTGCCTTTGTAGATCCCCGCAACTGCACAGAACCCGCAAAGGAACGGACAGCCAACACTTGAGTGATAACCGATAGTTCGCGGTCCTAAATAAGTTCTGCCCCTGGTGAGGTATTTATCAACATCAACCTTGTGGTATGGAAGACGAGGAATGAGATCGGGGTCAATTGGTTCAGCTTTGGTATTATGAGAAATTTTCTCACCTGATTTATATGAGAGTCCCGCAATCTTACTTAATTCTTTTGAGCCGGGTTTAGCTTCGAGCGCATCTATTAATTGGGCAAATGAAAGCTCGGCGTGGCCTTTGAGTACGAAATCGATGTAATCAGATTTAAGCACAGTGTTTGGGTGCAGCGAAGGGAAGTACCCGCCCCATATAATTGTAACATTTGGATAGCGTTTTTTTATTTCTTTTGAGATAGTATAGGCGCCACGGAGCTGCATAGCGGGCATTACGGTAATTCCGATATACTTTAAGCCGTTTTTAATCAAGGGTTCAAGCGCTGTTACAGCATTAACCCCAAGGTTCTCATCTATTATAGTATAGTCATACTTTTCCTCGAGGAAAGCTCCAAGGGTAAGTATTGAATTTGGCACCCTAAAGCCCGAATTAGCCGATTTTGGATTAATTAATGCAATCATAGAAGGCAAATTTAACTGTTTAATAGCAATAAAAAACCCCGAAAGATTTCGGGGTTTAGAAGCTGTTACAAACAATTGTTAATTTGTAATATGAAATAGTCTTTCTGCATTTCCCGCTTCTTTTTCTGCCAACACCTCACCAATAAATAATGTATGGTCCCCGGTTGTGATTGTGTCAACTAATTTACATTCGAGGTATCCTACAGCGTTTTTAATTATTGGCGCATTGATCTTTGAAGCTTCGCTTTTTTCGAGGCCGGTTACCCCGAACTTATCAGTATCTTTACCGGATAATCTACCGCATTCTATAATTTGCTTTTCGCACTCCGCGGGCATAAAATTTACCACAAAAACTCCTGATTTCAATATCATAGCTGATGAATGATTTCCACTTTCAAGACAAACAGCATATAGTTTTGGAGAAAAGGAGAGGGGTATGTGCCAATCAACAGGCAGAACATTATCTTGATTATCAAATCTTGAGGTAATAAGAACAACCTGTCTTGGTGAAAGATATGCTGTTCTCATATAATCACCGAAAGAATAGCTGTTGTAAATTCTTTTTACTTTGTAAGATACTTTTTTAAATATATTCATTTCTTTTGCATTTCAATTATATAATGATCGCTGAAACAGTAAAACGGATAGACGGAAGCAAATAAATTTTCAAACCAAAGCAAAAACGGTATAGCAAATCTTAGCTTATTGTACATGCCAGTTAGGTTATGCGGCGGGATGAATATCCCTATCCCTGTAATTCTTTTAATCTTAAATTGATCTTTAAAAAAACGACTGAAGTCACCCGGAAAATATAAATCAAGGTCTGTTATTAATGATTCTTTCCTGTTAAATATTGCATTCCAGGACCTTTTTAAGTTTAACCTTAAGAAATTATAAAAAACTTCAGAAATACTTAACCTATTCAAAACGGTAAAGATCAATTTACCATCTTTGGTAAGTGAAGCTGAGGCGTATGCTGAAAATGAATTAAGATCTTCTACATAATTAATTGCATTAAAATTTGAAATTATAGCGTCAAACTTATTCATGTTTTCATTTATAAAGCTTTCCATATCGCAGCACAGGAATTTTAAATTTTCATTAAAGTCCTTTGTACCGGCTTTTGACTGAGCCAATTCGATCATTTTAGGAGAAACATCCAAAGCAGTAACGGTAATACCTTTTTTCGCAAGAAATACGGCATCTTCTCCTGTCCCGCAACCAAGATCCAGAATTTTGTCACTCGGAAAAATGTTTTTTTGCAATATATTATGGAATACAGATCGCAGAATTTCGGAGAACCTGTTTTTGCTGAGAATATCATCATATTTTTCAGCTATTTTATCATGAAACAGTATTAATTCTTTCTTTTCTTTGTAAGCCACTTAAATAATTATTTTATTTAATGTAAAGAGCAATAAATCATAATAAATATGAATTGAAACATGCTAATGAAGTTGTATATATAGACAAATTTAGCGATAAGGATGAAGAAAAGAAAACCCCCATAAAGCACCATGGGAATAAAGAAAGTGATTTACCAGGTTAAACACAAATAAAGTTCAAACCGGGGAATAAAAGCTTCATTATAATTATCAATCCTAAATGGTATTTTGAAGCAAAATTTTAAAGGAAAACTTTGGAGCACTTAAGATTTTTATTTAAATTCGGTTCAAAGAACAGAAAAAAGCTCATTATTGCTCTTGCCTGTCTTTCATTTGTATCGCTATCAAATTTGATCTACCCATGGTTATTTAAGCTGATGATAGATTACCTTGTTAACGGAAATAAGACCGGGGCTGCATTTAACATTCCGCTGGTTACTGCCATATTTGCGGGCGTGATAATACTTTCAACGGTATTGGGATATTATACAAGTGTGCTGATGCAGGAGCTTGGTTTTGAATTGAGAAATGACGTAAGAAGCGGATACTTCAGGAGCCTGCTAAATAAACCGTACCCCTTCTTTAAAAATGAGGCTGTAGGAAGCCTTACATCACGCGCCACCGAAGATATCGGAAAGCTTCAGTCTGTTTATACCGGGCTTTTAGTACCTTTTTACCAGAATGTATTATTCATAACGGGATGTCTTATCCTCATGCTGATGCTTAATCCGGCAGCTACGGGAATTGTTTTTGCTATAATATTAAGCGGTATACCTGTAATGCATTTTTTCAGTAAAAGGATTAAGAAGCTCTCCGGTGAAGCTCAAAGGGAACATGCTTCGGCAAATGCTGTTATGGATGAATCGTTAACAGGAATACGCGAAGTGAAAGCCTTTTTGCTTGAGAAGCTTAGGCTGAGGAAATATTCAGATAGGTCAAAAGCTGCTTTGGAAATGGAAATGAAATCTTCCTCATACCAGGCAAAGAGTACACAGTCAGTGTTTGTTATAGTTTCTCTATTGCTGCTCCTTATTTTTTACATGGGTGTATCCGGCGGTTCCTCATGGTCACCGGGCAGTGCCGTCGCGTTTTATTTTTACGCGTACTCACTTACTATGGCATTTCTTTCGCTTGGCAGGGTTTATACACATTATAATCAAATTACCGGCTCTACAGCAAGGATAGTGGAGATAATTGGTGATGGGAAATCCATTCAGGCAGTAACAGATCTTGAAAATAATAATCCTGCAAATAAAGAAAAACTAAAGGGTGCAATTGAATTTAAGAATGTAACCTTTGGGTATAGTGAAGATAAAACTGTACTTAATAATGTTTCATTTTCCGCAAATAAAGGTGATTGGCTGCTTATCACGGGACCCTCGGGAAGCGGGAAATCAACAATTACAAATCTGCTTATGGGATTTTATAAAGCGAAACAAGGTGAAATATTATTTGACGGAAAAAATATTGATGAAACTGATATAAACACTATAAGAGGCAATATCGGTTATGTTGGACAGGAAGCTGTATTATTTGAAGGGACGATAAGGGAGAACATAATGGTAAGCGGCGGTGAAGATAATGAAAAAACATTCAGTGAAATTCTTAGAGTAAGTATGGCGGATAAATTTATTGACGGGCTGCCTAAGGGAGCCGATACAAATATAGCCGAACGCGGAGTTACATTAAGCGCCGGCCAAAGATCAAGAATAGCCATAGCGCGGGCACTTGCAGCCGATCCGGCAATTTTACTGCTTGATGAGGCAAACTCAATGCTTGAAGAAAGCCTTGAAGAAGAGCTGTGGAAAAATCTATACGAGCTGCGTAAAAATAAAACTACAATAATTTTCAGCCATCACACAGAAGCCATTCCGAAAGTTTATAAACAATTCGCCCTGTAACAGATTGAAAAAAACTCCCGAAAAAGACGTTACCAGTTTTGCAAAGTTAAAAGTAGGGTTAAGCCCGGAAAAGATCCTGGTAATCAGGCTGCATGCAGTTGGCGATGCTGCTTTAACTATGCCTGCATGCTCATCTTTGAGGAAAAGATTCCCTGCCGCTGAGATCGACTTTCTGACTATAAAGAATATCAAAGGACTCATTTCTGCGTTTAATATTTTTGATTGTGTATATTTTCCGGAAAGCGGCTTTGATTTTATTGAAACCGGTTATGAAAGTTTATCACAGAAATTTTTAAGGTTCAAATCAGTCTTCAAAATTGGGTTAGTGTTGAGGAAAAAGAAATATGATGCGGTTATTGATCTGCAAAACAATAGATACAGCAGGATAATTAGAAAGCTCACAGGGGCAAAGTGTTTCAGTGAGTTTGACCGGTATGAAGCAAAACCGCATTCTGAAAGAGTATTAGATGCATTCAGCCTGGCAGGATTTAAGGGTGTTCAAAATGATTTCAACCTGAATATTTCAGCAGGCGCAATTCAAAAAGGTGAAAAAATTCTTAACGATAATGGATGGGTTCTTGATAAAAAGCTTATAATGTTAAATCCGGCGGGATTGTATGAGACTAGAATGTGGGGTGATGAAAATTATCAACAGCTCGGGATGCTATTAATAAAAGCCGGATATATGCTCTTGCTTGCCGGCACTGAGAAAATGAAAAAAAAGGCTGCTGAATATAAGGATCAATTTGGCAATAATTTAATTGATATTACCGGGAAAACTGCTCTTGAGGATATACCCGGGATACTCTTCCATACAAGCGGTATTGTGAGTGATGACTCAGGGCTTTTCCATATTTCCTGGGCAATGGGTAAGCCCGGCGTGCTTTTGCTTGGAGCAACAAGAGCTGACTGGACCTGCCAGCCGGGGCTGCATACAATTTGTTTAAATTCAAGTGACCTTGAGTGCGGAAACTGTATGAAGGAAATTTGCAAATGGGGTGATACAAGATGTCTAAAAAGATATGAACCCCGGGATGTATATAGTAAGCTTATGGAATTGATGACAAGAAAAAATTAAATATATTTGGAATTATTTCTTACCGGAAATTTCTTTATATAAATCGAAATATTGTTCCGCAGAAGCCTTTAAAGAAAATCTATCATGCAAATTTTTGTATCCCGGTTTTGGCTGCTTTAATGCTTTGATAATATTCTGCGCAAGGGATATGGTATCACGTGGTTTTGAAATAAACGGAGTGATCTCACGGGCAACCCCGACATCAGTTGAAACTACAGGCAGACCCATAAATGCGGCTTCAAGCATAGCCATATTCTGCGATTCATATACAGAGCTTAACACAAATACATCGGCATTATGCAGTGCCAGTGGAATATTATTGTATTCAATAAAATTAAATACTTTTACATTTTCTTCGAGTCCCATAGTGCGGGCTTTATGGAGGATAAAACCTTTTCCATCATTACCATAGATATTCAGCTGAATCCCGGGATATTGTTTTTTAACTTCAATTAATGCCAGGAGAAGATCTGCATGCGCTTTGACGGGAACTGCATGAGCGATATTTACCAATACGGGCCGGGGTGAAACTGATCTTTCGGGAAACAGTTTTTCCGAAAAGCGTGATTCATATACACCGAAAGGTATTTTTCTGATTTTCTGAACAATCGAAGTATCATAAAATTCCGAAGCCTTATCTGCAATAAAATCACTTCCACAAACAATTAAATCTGCTGAGAAAAATGTTCTTCCGATAAAATATCTTTGCAGTGAACTTAACTGCTGGCCATAATTAATTTCGGGATAAGCAGCAAGCTCTCCGCCGCATATATTCGCGGCAAGCGGTATTCCGAATTTTTGCGATACTTTTGAGGCATTATAACCCGGCTCACCTGCCCAAAATGAATGAATAACATCAAATTTGATACGATTGTGCTCTTCGGCAAATTTTTTGCGGAATGCTTGCCATATTCTTAATTTGCGTAAAGACGTAAGTTTTTCGGGGGGATAATTACTGAATGTAAATACTTTTGCATTATACAGGTTATAGTCATTTTTTTCAAAAGGATAATAAAGAGCAAAGACAGTAAGTTGTATTTCAGGATTCATTGAAATCTCCCGGGCCAGGTTGTGAATAGCCGCTGCTCCTCTGAATTCGTTTTCATCAGAATAGAAACCGCTGGTAACCCATGCAAGATTTATCATTTATTTAAATCCCGAGTATTTATATTCATTACAAAAAGTTAATTGGCACTATAAATTACTGATGCAGGCAGTTCTTTGGAAAAACCCTCAAGAGTACGCCTATAACTCTCAGTTTGGCTACTATCAAGTGAATAAAATGAAACTGTTTCGTTTCCGCAGACAATGTTAAGCCGTGTCATTTTCCATTCACCTATTTTCTGCCATTTATGAGGTAAACCGCCATATTGCGCGAACCATGGTTCATAAAGGACCGCAATCTTTACATTTTTTGCATTTGTAATACTATCAATTTTTGCAGTATTGTAAGTATGAGCAATTTTATATTTGGCTGCATCAAGATCAGCAAGTCCCCAGAGATCTACTACAGTCTTATCGGAATAAAAGTTTATCATACCAATATCGTTTGCTGCAATAACTGTATTTTGGGGAAGCCTGTTAAGGAGCATTGCCATTTGGTACTGCTGGTTGTAAATGTTATTTGTTGATTGCGGAACAAACAGCGATGCAACAGTCCTTCCGCATAGTGATACAATAATCAAAACGATAAATATCCTTTTGAAAATAGGACGCTTAACTTTTTCATCCGAAGCCGTTGGATTAAAAATAGCGGGAAGATGATCATAAATATTAAGCCATAACACAATTATGCCGAGCGAAACAAGATAAGCTTCGTAGCGGAAGTACCAGCCTGTTTGCGCAAATAACATATGAAGAACATAAGCGATAATAAATATATAAAACATTAATTGTTTTTGATTCAGCCCGCTAATTTTGATGCTGCGGCATTTAATGTATACATAAATTGAAACCGGGAGAATGAAAAGAATATCGGGTTCAAGCATTTTTTTTACTGCTCTAAAGGGAATCTTTAATGCTTCAATGATACTAAATGCGGGCAGGTTACTTTTTACAAGCACGGGGTTTGGCAGGAACATCCAGTTATGGGATTCTGAAATAATCCCATATACTATTATCGGGAGTAGACCCGCAGCAAACACTAAAATAGCAGCAAAGTATTTTTTCCTTAATATAAATATTACAGAAACACTGAAAACCAGGAACATATCTTCGTAACGCAATGCGGTCAATATTGCGGAGATAATAATTAACGGGAGAATTTCACCAATTTTTTTGTTTTCCGATATATGGGCTGAACTTAAATATACGAACAAGAGAGCAAAAAATATCTGCGCGATATGCTCCATACCCGTAAACACAAGGGCGGGAAGCGGTGAAATTATAATGAACACCAATATCACAGTAAAAGAATATTTTTCCAGCTTAAATTTCTTCAGCATAACAGAAACGAGCCAAATTGCAGCAATACTGAACAGAATATTTAAAATAAAAGGAATATAGGGATTTACACCCGTGATAAAATAAAGACCCGAAATTAATAATGACCACAATGGTGATGATGTTGCGGAAACAAAAGACATACCATTTACCGCCCACAGACCCAATGTTGAGAAATTTTTGGCAATTGTCATATGAATATAAGGATCGTCTATCACGTAAATGAAATGCCAGTCATTCAGATATAATGAAATTAACAGAAGTACTGTGATGAAAGAAATGAACAAAGCAATTGCTTTTTTTAAATTTCCATTCATTTCTTTTTCATAACAATTATGAAATGATCACCTAATAAATTGAAAAGAGGTAAACCCATAGTAAGCTCATCAAGCTTCATCCATAATTTAACAATTGGTCTAAGTCTGTTATATATTCCTATTAAGTATGGAGGTGGTGTGTAATTATCAAGGCTAAAAACCTTAATTTTCTCAAAATTACGACAAAAAGCACCAGCAAATTCTCCGGGAGTGAAGTAGTATGTCCGAACTTTCTCGCCATTGAGCCCAGCCATTATGCCACTTTTCTTAAATCTTCGGAAAGCTTCGCTGAATTTAAGGGTTATTATATAGTAGAATATTTCCCAGGGACAGATCTTATTCATAACAACAGCTATGAACAAACCATTGGGTTTGAGTTTTCCGGAAATATCACTTGAGAGCTTCCGGAAATCATTTATACAGTTTAAACCGCCGAAGTTTGAAATGACAGCATCAAAATTATTATCATTGATTGACGATATTTCATCAAATGATAATGCTTCTGCTGTTATTTTTTTTACGTTTTTACTTTTTACTTTTGCCTGAATTATATTTATCATTCCCTCACTAATATCAGTTGCCAGTACAGGGTATCCATTTTCAGCAAGGAACACAGCATCAACACCTGTGCCGGCATTAAGCTCGAGTATGCTGCTGCCTGTGGGGATATATTTAAGGTATATTTTGTGCACAAGTCCGCGCATCCATTGCAAAATTGGATTTTGGTTATCGCGCGTGTCATAATCTGCGGCGATGTTGTTGAATGCGGATTTGGTATTATTTGTATAGTTATTATTGATAGACCAATTTGATATTTAATTTCTTCAATAATGAAACAGAGAAGCTATTACTTATTGCATGTGTAAAACTTGCCGGACAGTAATTTGCAAAATGTACTTTTTGTCTTGTTACAAAAAGTACCAAAAAAATCAAGGCTAATGGAAAACTGCTAAAACTGTTCGCACGCTATAGATGCAAAAAATAACTCGACTACGTCTCAAACAGATTTTTTGCATTCATTTTATGCGTGCTCAAGTTTTTTAACACAGTTTTCCATAGGCCATTTCTTATTGAAGACACGAAAACATTTTTTTAATTTTAAACTTTTCCTCCTCCCTTCAACTGAAGGAGGCAGGTCTTTAATTTTGGATAAATTGTAAAATTATTCTTTCTTATTACATAACGTAAAACTAAGACGGGGGTTTGACATCATTTCTACCACGATTTAGTTCGTTAATCGCATCATGATTCTTGATATTTTTGCTTTGAGGAAAGTTTTGCCAAGCGATGAAATTGAAGATTTTCCGTTAATCTTCATTTTTTGATAATTCACTTCATTTACCATGTAGCGGTTAGCATGACGGTAGAAATTTTTTGAATATCTGCCTTTGAAATCAAGGTCGCGGTCTGTTCTCTTATCCCACTCCTTATCAGTAACAAGCCTGTTTTCAACTTCAGTATAAAAGGGTGTTCCCTTTATTGGGTACGCAACAGTTGTTAAAAAAATATCAGGCATTGAGTCCTTTAAATGGTGAACTGTTTCAATGATATCATTTTTTTTCTCCCCCGGGTAGCCCAGCATAATAAAAGTGCCGGCTTCAATTCCGTGTTTACGGGTAAGCTTTATCTTTTCGCGGGTATCCTTTGCATTAACACGCCTATCCATTAGATCAAGTACTGTTTGGGAGCCGGACTCCGCTCCAATCCATAATCTGAAACATCCCAATTGTTTCAAAACAATAAGTACATCTTCGCTCAGCCTGTCACTTCGGGAAATGCACTCAAACTTAACCTTAATATTCCGCTGCTTGAATATGACTAAAAGCTTTGAAAGCCATTTATGGGAGACTGTAAACACGTCATCGACGAACCACAGCATATCCGGGTTATAGTTGCTGATTATAAATTCTATTTCATCCGCAGTTTTTTCCGGTGAGCGCCTGCGGTAGCTTACTCCATAAACGGAATGTGAGCACCATTTACAAGTGTAGGGACAGCCGCGCATGGTGTTGAGAGAAACTGAGCTGTACCCGTGCGCATTTTTCCATGCAGCAAGGTATAATGAAAGGTCAATGGCAGTTCTATCCGGAAAAGGAAGCACATCAATATCTTTTATTTTTTCACGTGCGTGATTCTTAATAAATACACCATCATGTTTATATATTATTCCGTTTATGCTTCTAAAATCTCTTTGACCGGCTTTAAGCACTCCGCAAAGCTCCCGCATAGTTCCTTCGCCTTCACCTTCGACGATAAAATCGGCGCCATAATTCAGGAATTCTTCAGCGTGGAAGGGGGGCTCAGGGCCGCCCAGGATTATTTCGGAATTCTTTAATTCATCCCGTGAACGGATAAAATTTATCAATGGCAGCACGTTGAGCTTCGTCATGAGATTGCAGTAAATCGCTATGATTCCCGGCTTTTCGGTCAGCAGGGCATTTTTCTGCTGGTCAAAGCTCTTAAAGGTTGAGTCATATACCGTCACATCAAAGCCATTTTGTTTAAGGTAAGCTGAAATATACAAAATTCCCAGCGGAACATAGGGTTTCATTATCCGCATTTCATTGGGATCAGAGTTTAAATAGTAGCCGTGTGTGAGGAATATTTTCAAAAAATTGGTGTTTTAATGCATAATATACCAAATGGAATTGTTATCTTGAAATGCAATAAGAAAATGGCAATAAATGACTATTAAGGTCACTGTTTATAAGGGACAAAATGGTTATTTTTGTAGTGTCACTTATAATCTAAATTAAATTTTTTATGAAATATTTACTGCTTTTAATCTTGGTTTCTTTCATATCTGTATTAAGCTCCTGCGGAGACAGCGCAACAACCCCAACTGAACCAACTGTTCTGTTTACACTGGATACCCTTTCAGCTTCAGTTGAAGCGGGCGTAACAGGATCTGATACTGTTTCACAAAGTTTTTCACAAAGCCTTCTAATATCACAGGTAAAAATTGAGTACCGGCTGCAATCTAATGTGGATAGCAGCTTTGGGTCAACCGCAAGCTATATTGATTCTACAAACGGTCTCCCAACACCGCCATCATCTATAATACACTATGTTTATAGCCCTGTTGATTCATTATACAGTTTTACTTACAGTGTTACAGCGCAGCCTTTTTTTGCAGGTTTTAATCTGGGATTGATTGTAACTCAGCCTCAAACGGAAACTAAATATATCAGGATGACAGGTATTAAGGTAACAAAGGTTAAGTAAGTCTGCATTTATATCACAATGTTTTAAGAACAAAAAAGTCCGGTTATTTGCCGGACTTTTTTGTAATTTCAGAACTGATCCACATTTAAGTGGAATTTGTATAATTATTATTTACCTCTTTCGGGATTCTGGTGATATAAAAGCAGGGCAAAGTGCCCGGTAGTGTTACCGGTTTTGAATTTATCAACGGTAACTGTGAATTCATACTGCTCAAATTCCTGCGGGTCAATCCTTATTATCGGTTTATCATCTGTGTATTCATCCACAAAGCCCCACTCACCCGACGCATTATCTTTTTTGTAAACAGTTACCTTAAGTTTTTCGATCCGCCTGTCACCAATAACCATAACGTCGTAATCAAATGCCGGGTCAAGGAAACGCCATACTGTTTTTTTGCCGGTATTAACAATAAGGTCAAAAGTCATATTTACTACTTCCTGGTTACGCTGGTCTTCAAGCTCAACTACTTTTTTTGAAGCTGTCTCAAGAATATCCTGCATTGTGGTGGTGGATTGACTGTAAAGCTTTGTTGCAGAAAAAAATAAAATGACTGTAAAGATTGATGAATATATTATGTATTTCATAGAAAAATCGGTTTTTTTTATGTTAAACTACTCTTTTTATATTATATGTTCAATGAGTGGAAAATGTTTCAGCTTTTTATCTAAACCCCCATTGATACAATATTAAGAATAGGAATTTAGTCGAATTCAAGATTAATAAACACTCTGAGAGACACTCCCCCCTTCAATTGAAGGGGGGACGATTGTTTTCATATTAATGTTTCTTCAATTATTCTAATTTCATGATTACCGTTCATTTTATAGATGAGAGGTCATTTCACCAGTTTTTTTTCGTAATCCTTTACGAAGAATCGTTTGCCTTTCTGTATGATCGTGTGGCCTTCACTTTCAAGGGTTTTGGACTGTTCTTTGATTCCACCAGGATACTTAGGGTTTAACTCTCCACCGTTCTTTAAAGTTCGCCAGTAGGGAGTAATTCTTTTCCTTCCTGAATCTCTTAATTCTTCCGCAGCATATGATGTTATCCAAGCGAATATGCCGGTTGTTATCGGGCAGCCAGCATCAGCTTTGTGGCGCTTTGCAATTTTCTCACGCATAATGTTTATGGTGTTCAG
>JBDTNV010000027.1:0-24890 GCA_039933555.1 Ignavibacteria bacterium | reverse complement strand
TGCCTATTGGCGGCGCAGATATGCCGGTAGTAATTTCACTGTTAAACTCCTTTACTGGTATTGCAGCAGCGCTTGGCGGATTTATTTACAACAACCAGGTAATGTTAACAGGTGGTATTTTAGTTGGTTCAGCCGGTACAATACTGACTATCATTATGTGTAAGGCTATGAACCGCTCACTCTTTAATGTTATTGCCGGCGCGTTTGGTACTACTAATGCAGCGGCTGCTGGCGGTGATTCGAATAAGGGTACTGTAAAAGAAATTTCAGTTTCTGATGCAGCAGTACTTCTAGCTTATTCAAAGAAAGTTTTCATAGTTCCCGGTTACGGTTTGGCTGTTGCTCAAGCACAGCATACCTGCCATGAGCTCGAAAAACTGCTAGAGGAAAAAGGCGTTGAAGTTAAATACGCAATTCACCCTGTGGCTGGCAGAATGCCGGGTCACATGAACGTATTGTTGGCTGAAGCAGATGTTCCTTATGAAAAATTACTTGAAATGGAAGATGCAAATGGCGAGATGGCGAATACCGATGTAAGTATTATAATCGGTGCAAATGATGTTGTTAATCCTGCTGCAAGACATGATAAAAACAGTCCGATATACGGAATGCCTATACTGGATGTTGATAAATCAGCTAACGTGATTATAATGAAGCGCTCTATGGCAGCAGGTTACGCAGGTATTGATAATGAACTGTTTTACTATCCAAATAACCGTATGCTCTTCGGTGATGCTAAGGCATCATTGCAGAAACTGGTTACTGAAGTAAAAGCTTTATAAGAGCAAAAGTTGTAAAGTTATAAAGTTATAAATTATAAAGTAGGGGAGGCAATTTGCCTCCCTTTTTTTATGATAAGAGGACAAAAGTCTGATATTATTTTTTAGATGCATTATTATTGAATATTAACCGTAATTGTAATAAATGATAAGACTTTAGTAGTCTGGAAACCATCCAATCGGTTTAATTTTACGTATATCCTTATATATTTAATTTAGAAACTTTAATTGCGATATTATCACGAGACTATTAAATGATAAGACAAAACATATCAATATTTGCATTATTATTATTTGCACTAGCCGGTGCCGGAAGTATCAATTCCCAGTGGTCAAAACTAAATACTTCAGGCGGCATCCCCCACATAAAAAACGCATCAGCAGTTTATGACCCATCCGGGAACAGAATGATAGTTTATGGCGGCAGAACAGCAACCGGTGTTAGCTCTGATATATGGAGCTTGAACCTGACAAGCAATCAATGGTCGCAGATTACACCAGTTGGAGGACCAAATCCCCCCGGGCGTTATACCCAGAATGCATTTTATGACCTAAATAGTAATTCAATGATAATATGGGCAGGGCAGGGTGATGCAGGCAGCCTCATGAACGATGTATGGTATTTTGAATTCTCTTCAAATCAGTGGCACCTGCTTTGGCCGGATGGTAATGTGGGCGGAGCCCCGCTTAAGCGGTACGGCACTGCATCTGTTTATGAACCTGTAACCAGGAGGATAACCACATTTGCGGGTTTTACAACAAGCGGCAGATTTGAAGATACTTGGACCTTTGACGTTCCAACAATGCAGTGGTTTGACAGGACTAATACACCACATCCTCCAAAACGCTGTTTACATTCGGGTGTATATGCCAATGACCTTGGTAAGTTTGTAATTTATGCCGGGCAGGATGATAACGGCCTGCGTGATGACATTTGGCAATGCAGCCTGAGTAATTATATGTGGAGTGATATAACTCCGGCAGTTAAGCCGCCTGCAAGATTCTGGAATTCCATAATATATTATGCAGGCGGTAATGTATTAATCTTCGGGGGACTCGGTGCTTCCGCAAAAAATGATATGTGGAAATTCCGTATGGGAAGTAACTTGTGGGAAAATATAAACCAGGGCTCCAATATACCCGGGGCCAGATGGGGGCACACAGGGATCTATATTCCCGGGCAGGATAGAATGATCATATTCGGCGGTGAAGGTGATTCATTATACAGTGATACTTGGCAATATGATAATGTAAGCGTCATAGGAATTGAACCTGTTTCAAATGAAATTCCCGGTGATTTTAGATTAGATCAGAATTATCCTAATCCATTTAATCCAACTACGCATTTCGGATTTCGGATTGCCGAATTCGGATTTGTGAGACTGGTAATATTCGATGCTCTTGGGAGGCAGACTGAGATGTTAGTTAATGAGGAGCTTAAAGCAGGCATATATGAAGTGGATTTTGATGGCAGCAATCTCCCAAGCGGAGTGTATTTTTATCAATTGGAGTCAGGTAGTTTTGAGGAATCCAGAAAGATGATATTATTAAAATGAAGATACTTTAATTTTTATCTAAGTGTCATAAATATTTATTTGTTACAGGAAAAGTCGGGATTTTACCCGACTATTTTTTTGATTGATTAGCGTTAAATTTTTAAGTATTTTTACTGTTTACTCGAAAATTAACTCCAAAGGCGTCCTGACGGGACGATCTTTTTTACAAAAAAACAATTTTTCAGGAAATAACAGGCAATTAATGTCCAGAATTGAAAAAATAAAAGCGATATTAGCAGAATTAAAGCTAGATGCTTTCTATGTGACTCATTTACCTAATATACGTTATTTGAGCGGATTTTCAGGTTCATCAGCATATTTGATCATATCAAAAGATAAAAATTATTTTTTTACTGACTTCAGATATAAAGAGCAATCAAAAGTGCAGGTAAAAGAGTGTGAGATTATTGTAAATTTTTCGCCTGCTGAAGAAATAAAGAATGTTATAAATAAGAATGGATTCAAAAATATTGCATTCGAACCTACACACTTAACTGTTCACCAGCTGGACCAGATGAAGGAAAGCTTTCGGGGAGTCACATTTACAGCAGTTGCTGAGAGGATTGAGCAATTGACAATGATCAAGACTCCGGATGAAATTGCCAAGATACTAAAGGCGTGCGATATTACTGATAAAGTCTTCAGCAAGCTGCTTGAGATAATAAAGCCGGGCATGAAGGAAAATGATGTATCTGCGGAAATATCATACTGGCATAAAAAATATGGCGCTGAAAAAGATTCATTTGACCCCATAGTTGCAAGCGGATGGCGCGGCGCGTTACCGCACGGAATGGCAAGCGATAAAGTAATTGAATCAGGTGAAATGGTTACGCTTGATTTTGGATGTATTTATGATGGCTTCTGTTCAGATATGACCAGAACAATTTCAATTGGTAAGCCAGATGATGAAATGAAAAAAATATATGATGTTGTGCTTGAATCACAGGTAAGAGCGGTTAACGCAGCTAAAGAAGGAATTAATACCAAAGAGCTTGATAACATATCTCGTGACTACATCAATCAGAACGGATATGAAGGAAAGTTCGGGCACGGGCTGGGTCACGGATTGGGAATTGAAGTTCACGAAATGCCAAGCATTAGCCAGCGCATGGATATAAACGTTCCGGCAGGAGTTGTATTTACTATTGAGCCCGGGATATATGTTGAGGGTCTGGGCGGTGTAAGAATTGAAGATGATATACTTACTAAAGCGGGCGGCTGCGATGTTTTTAATAAATCAAGAAAAGAACTGATTATTATTTAGCTTCTTTATGGGGTGAACTGACTGCGTCAGTTCTATAATGTATGCATTGACACAGTCAATGCAGTCCAAAGAAAAGCAAGTAATAGCATAGAAAAAATATATAATTGAAAAAAGTATTAGTAATAACCCATGACTTTCCACCGTTAGGAAAGGGAAGCGTACTGAGGCCGCTGAAATTCAGCAAGTATTTCAGGAATTATGACTGGGAGCCGATTGTGCTGACATCAACACCAAGATCATATTATTTCAGGGATACAAGCCTTCTCGATGAGATCAATGAGCTGGGGATAACTGTTTACAGGACAAAAAGCAGCAGCAATAATCTCTTAACCGGTAGAAAATTAAAAGACCTTCCAAACGAAAAAACCCGCCTGCTTAAAAGAAATCTGACACGTTATAGAAAGCAACCTGATGAACATAAATCATGGATCGCAAAAGCTGTTAAGCTTGGTAAGGAAATAATTGAATCCCATAAAATCGAAATTATTTATGCAACAGGTCCTTCATTCACAGCGCTAATAGCTGCAGGTGAGTTGAAGGAGAAATATAAAATTCCACTTGTTACAGATTACCAGGATTCATGGCTTCATTCGGCAACTGCATATTATCCAATAGGTTATCAACGCCTCAGGAGCATGAAGATTGAACAGGAAGTCATAAAAGTTACTGATGAGATAATTACCACTAACCGCAGAATAAAAGAATATCTAATTGAAGAATACGACTATCTTAAGCATGATGATATAAATATAATTCACCACGGTTATGATGAAGATGATTATAGAAAGGCTCTATTGCACCCGCTGCCTGAGAAACCAAAAATGCGTTTTACAAGCGTTGGCAGTTTTTTTGATCTGATAACGCCAAAATATTTTTTTGAAGGATTAAGAATTGCGTTTGAAAAGAAGCCTGAATTAAGGGGTAAGATCGAAGCATGCATAATAGGCGGTATATCGAGAGAAAACCTGAAGATAATTCAGAAGAACAATATTTCCGATTCAGTTGTAAACCCGGGTTATGTTGATCACAACGAGGCTATAAGATATATGCTTGCCAGCGATGTACTGTGGTTTATGGTAGGGAAGGGAAATGGCGAAGAAGTAGTTGCTCCGGTAAGGCTGGCTGAATATTTTGGTTCAAGGAAACCAATTCTTGCTTCTGTTCCCGATGGCGCGGCAAAACAATTATTGAGAGGTTATGATGCGGTTAGAATATGCGAGCCGGATGAACCTGAGGAAATTGCCAAGCTGATAATTGAATTTTATGATCTTTATCAGAACAGAATGATGCCGGTGGCAAACGAAGAAGTAGTCAGTAAATTTAATGTTGATAAGCTTACTTATCAGCTTGTAAGGTATTTTGAATTTTTGAGAGATATTCCGCCGGAATTCGGTATAAGGAAATCAAAGCCTGTTGTTGAAAATGAGTATTAGATATTGTCATTCTGAATGAGCGAAGCGAGTGAAGAATCCATTTTTATTCAAATAACTGGTTCAATCAAAAGTGGATCCTTCGCTTCCTTCCTCCGCTTACGCAAAGTAAGGCGTGACGCTCAGGATGATAATTTCTTTGCTTCCATACTTGAATAAATCCTTTCGATGATATCAACTGTCTTCATTCCTTCAAATGCATTGGCTGCTATCGTGCCGCCTTTTGTCAATACATCCAGTACATTCTCATAGACTTTCTCGTGATTGCTCATTGAGCCCTGGTAGAAACCGTAATCATTTGCCGGCCTTGATTCAGGCAGGCCTTTAATTTCATGTCCCTCAATTGACTGGTATTCAAGCACATTAAGATACTGCCCGCCAATTTTAACAGTACCGTTCTCGCCAAATACTGTAATTGAGCCTTCCATATTTTGTTTGTAACTGTTAACCGTATAATTGATAGTACAAAGCGCGCCGTTATCAAACTCACCAATAACAACACCCGTATCTTCAAATTCAACCAGTTTGCTGTGAATGAAATTTCTTCCGATAGCATCAAGCGTTTTAAAATCACCTATTAACCAGTACAACAGGTCAATAAAATGGCTGAACTGGGTGAATAGTGTGCCGCCATCAATTGCTTTTTTCCCTTTCCAGTCTGACTGCCTGTAATATTCATCGTTGCGGTTCCAGAAACAGTTCAGCTCAACATTAAGTATTTTGCCAAGCTTACCTTCATCAATAATTTGCTTAAGTGCCGCAACAGGGGGATTGAAGCGATTCTGTTTCACTATGAAAAGATCTTTACCTGATTTATCGGACTCTATCATCATTTTTTTGCATTCCGAAACACTTATGGCCATTGGCTTTTCACATAAAACATTCATACCTGCTTTGAGTGAAAGGATGGTGTGCTCTGAATGGAATGAATTTGGGGTGCAGACTGATACTACATCGATATCAGGTACTTCATGAAGCATGGATTCGATTGATGAGTAATGAGGAGAGCCAAACTTATCTGAGAAGAACTTAGCCTTTTCAGGCTTTATATCACAAACAGCACTCAGGTTTGCAATACTGCTAATAATTTCAGCGTGTCTTAGCGCTATTCTTCCGCAGCCAACTATTGCAAAGTTTATCTTTTTCAATAAAAATATCGTTATTTATACCAATTATTTACAAATATCCTTAAAAAGAAGGGTGATTTCAAGTTAATATGAATAGAAATGTAGTGGACGACCTCTGTGTCGTCCTGTTTAATAAAAGGACAAACACACAGGTTTGTCCCTACTCATAATTAAGTGTACCAACCCAGCGGATATAATCACTTTCAAGCTCAGTCAGACTCTTTCCGGTTACCGCTTCAAGCTGCTTTTTGCCCGTGTTATCATCATTATAAGTATCTCGGAAGGTTTTATAGAATTTCTTTAGCAGGTTTTGTTCCTGCAGGTACATGCAGAGGTATCTGGACTGCGCATAATTTACTTCGCTTTTTGCTCCGTAGAATTCCTCCCAGTCAGTTTTTACCAGCACATCAATTGAAGTATATGATTTATCCTTCAATGCATCCTGCAAAGCCGGCAAACGCCAGTTTACATAACCAAGGATATTCTTATTGTTAAGCGAGCATCTTTCATATAAAGAGCCGAGCCCTTCGTTGAACCATGAGGGGATATCAGGGAAATCATATCTTGCAAGCGCATGTGTCATTTCATGTACGAGTGTTCCCGTGCCCGTGTTGATATTCATAAGCATTGTTCTCTCCGATGGCTTGTAGTAACCGTAACGTGAGAGGTCATCATCATCATAAAGCTTCTTTGCCCAGCTTCGGTAAGTATCATCATTTTTAAAAAGGAAAATTGTTGTTGCTTCATTTGGCGTGGTGGAAAAATAGTCATTATAAAAACATTCAACAGCCTTATCAATTGTGCCATCCAGTATTTTTTCGGTTTCAGACTCTGAGAGGTTAGATGCTATTACAAAGTATGAATGCTCTTTCACAATAAAATCAGAACTAAGCTTTTCCCTCAACTCATTTATACGTCCGGTAAAATTAATTGATAAGCTATCCTTAATCACGGTATATGGCTGAGTGATATTAATGCTTTTTCCGGCAGCAGTTTCCTCTGCAGTCCGGCAATTTGAAACAGAAAAGACGAGCAATAAACAGATTAAGATCTTATTCATGATGTTGGATTGTTAATTATACAGGATTAAACTGTGAAGTTTTATAATAGTTTCAGCCTAACGATTGTTAGGCATTTTGAACAAATTTTGCAGTATTTACAAATATTTACACCTATTTATGGAAAATTTTATCATATTATATAGTAACTATTTTAGGTAAGTTTGAAAAATTTTGATTGCTTGAAATAGTGCATTAAATTCATTAACTTAATGAACTAAAAATAAGGGAAATTATTGAAAAAAGATAACTCCAAAAAAGAGGCAGATATCGTTAAACAGGATGCTTTAGAGCCCGAAATTTTACAGGAAAATGAGGAATTTTCCGAAGGTGAAGATAACCCTTTAGATAAACTGAGTCCTTCGGAACTCGAAGCCAGGAAACGCGATTTTGAAAAAGAGGCTATTCCCCATATGAAGATTCTGTATAACTATGCTTTAAGAATGTCGGGGGACCAGCTTGAGGCTGATGACCTGGTACAGGATACCTATATGCGCGCCTTCAGGTTTTTCCACAAGTTTGAGCGGGGAACTAACTGCAAAGCATGGCTGTTCAGGATAATGAAGAATTGTTATATCAACAAGTACCGCAAGAATAAAAAAGAGCCTTCGAAAGTTGATTATGAGGATGTACAGAACTTTTACGACTCTATAAGAGACGATGTTGTTGATCCAAACGATCTCGAGCACAAGGTGTTCAGTAACCTGCTTGATGATGAAATGATGAACGCTCTCAACTCACTGCAGGATGATTACAAAACTGTTGTTATACTTTGTGACCTCGAAGGATTAAGCTATGAAGAAATAGCTGAATTCCTTGACGTGCCAATTGGTACCGTAAGGAGCCGTTTGCACAGAGGCAGAAAAATTTTACAAAAAAAGCTTCAGGACTATGCAAGGTCCAGGGGCTATTCAGTGGAATCAATGGCATAAGGAGAAGTGCCGCGGTTCTCTAAACTGAAATAACGGAGAAATTACTTTTTTTACAAACCATCAAATATTTTTATGCCTATGGGTCTGAATACTACTACTTTTAACATTGATGAATTAATTACATCATATGCAGATAATCAAATTTCGGATCCTGAGACTAAAAAGCAGATAGAAGAACTTCTGGCTAAAGACCAGCTTCTAAACGCCAAGTACCGCTCAGAGATCTTAACCAGGGATTTATACAGAACACGTTTCCCGCAGGTTGAATTACCAAAGGAAACATACAGCAAAGTAATTTCATCAATAGACGGCTTAATTGCCGGAAGCGGCTATCAAGCCGGTGCTCAAAAAAAAATTGAAGTACCCGGGCTAATAGCAAATAATCAAAATCAATACCCTTCATTCTGGCAATCACTCAAAGAAGCTTTCACTGAAAAATTTATCGGCGTTCCGCGTTATGCATTTGCAGTTCTGGCATTTGTAATTATCGGCGGGCTTGTTATGTTTACAGGCGGAAAGAAAACAAAGAACCCGTATATACTCTCGGGGACTGAAAGCAGCATAATGGTTCAAGCTGTTAACAGCTTCCATAAATTCGTTAAGGGAGATGTTAAGCCGCAGCTCAGTACCAGTAATGCAGCTGAGATAGAAAAGTACGTTATGGAAAAAGCGCATTTTAATCCATATGTACCTGAAATTGATAACTACCAGATATCAGGCGTAGTGTGCGATGAATACCGCGGCCAGCAACTTGTGCATCTGGTTTACAAGGATTCTAAAGGCGATATTCTCTATATTATGCAGGTTCCAGTAACTGCGGTACAAAAGAAGAATATGGATCTGCCAGATGATGTACAGAAGGAAATAATAAAAGCAAAATTTTATATGTGTGATGAAGTTGATGAAAATAACTGTACCCTGTTATTGTGGTACAAAGGAAATAATGTATGCGCATCTATGACAACAATGCCAAAGCAGGAAATGTACGCAGCATTTACAAGGTTCAATAAATAACCACCACAATAAATGAATAAGAATGTAAAAATGTATAAATTAATTTTTGCAATATTACTGGCTGCATTTGTTTCTTTTAACTGTTCAAAGGTAAGCGAAACAAAGAGAGATGTTAAGCCTACTGATAATAAACAGCAAACCACTCAGCAGAACAACCAAAACACTCAACAGCAGACATCATCCACGCCAAGCTCTTATGCAGTGAAGGATGTAGATGAGGATGTTAAGAAAAATGAAATGGTTGATTTTAAGTGGACTGAAGGCGGCAAGGAAGTAAAACTTTCTGATTACAAAGGCAAAGTCATTCTTCTCAACTTCTGGGCGACATGGTGCCCGCCGTGCAGGAAAGAGCTTCCGGACCTTTCAACACTCTCGGGTGAATATAAAGATAAGAATTTCAAGCTCATCGGTGTATCTGTAGATGATAACCAGGAAGTTTTGAATAATTTCCTTAAGACAAATAACCTGCCGTACACAATACTATTTGAACCAAACGTACTTGTATCGAAATATATGGATGCTGCCGGGCAGAACCAGAACGTGGTGCCCCAGACATACATCATTGATAAAAACGGTAAGGTAGTAGAAGCAATTATGGGAGCTAGAAGTAAGGCTGATTTTATCAGTTTAATAAATAAGTATTTGTAGAAAAAATTTAATTTTGTTTTTAAAAGCCATCTCAACTTTTTGAGGTGGCTTTTTTTATGATTAATATCGTTAGCATTTATGCCGAAAAAATCGGCAGAATTATCAGCATTTTGGCTAAAATACCGGATAAATTATATTATTGAGATTATGCTAAAATTTTCGTAAATTTATTAGTTTATCGCTGATACTAGCGGTGAAGTTACAATTTTTTACAAATAGCTATCCGGCCCGGGTGGTGAAATTGGTATACACGCTGTGTTCAGGACGCAGTTCTGGCAACGGAGTGCGAGTTCGAGTCTCGCTTCGGGCACTATAAAAATAAAAAAAAATTGAATGTCCAGTGCAATTAAGAAGAAATGGACAATATCAAGCGCTGAAAATGAAGAAAAAGTTAAAAATCTTTCTGAAGAGATAAACGTACCTTCATCACTTGCTAAAATACTGGTGATGAGGGGCATAAACTCACGCGCTGATGCGAAGAAATTTTTCGTCCATGATTTAACGAATCTCTATGACCCATTCCTTATGAAGGGAATGGACAAGGCGTCCGACAGGATCATAGAGGTAATAAAGAACAAAGAAAAGATCCTTATTTTCGGTGATTACGATGTAGACGGCACATCAGGTGTATCCATGTTCCATACATTCCTTAGGGATCTTGGCGTACCCAATGAAGTATTTATACCCGATAGGTTTACTGACGGTTATGGCCTCTCTAATACAGGGATAGACCACGCCAATTCTATGGGAATTAAGCTTATTGTGGCCATTGATTGCGGTATAACTGCAGTTGATAAGGTTGCCTACGCAAAATCCATTGGCATTGATATGATAATCTGCGACCATCACCAGCCGCCTGCAACACTTCCTGATGCTTACGCAATACTCGATGCGCTTCAGCCTGACTGCAATTACCCATTTAAGAGTCTATGCGGGACGGGAGTTGCATTTAAACTTGTTCAGGCAGTATGCCAGAAGCTTAATATTGATGACTGGCAGAACCTGCTTGATTTTGTTGCAGTAGCAACTGCCGCTGATATGGTTCCCGTAATTGATGAGAACAGAACTCTTATCAGCTATGGCTTTAAACAGATACTTAACAATCCAAGACCCAGCTTCGCAACTATATTTAAGAATTCGAGTTTGAAGCTTGAGCATATTACTACTTCGAATGTGGTATTCACTATCGGACCGCGTATTAATGCTGTCGGCAGGCTTGGTGATGCAACCAGGGCTGTAAAATTCCTCACCAGTAAATCAATTCTCGAGGCTGAGGAACAAATGAGTGTTCTTGAATCAGAGAATTCAAACCGCAAAAAGATAGACAGCGAAATATATATACAGGCGCAAAGTTCCTACGAAACATATAAGACCGATACTATAGATACCCCCGAGAAAGATGATGTTGCTATAGTGCTGCACAATCCTGAGTGGCACCCCGGTGTGCTTGGTATAATTGCATCTAGGATGGTTGAGAAATATTACAGGCCATCAATTATACTTACAACATTTAACGGCTATGCCAAGGGTTCAGCGCGGAGTATTAATAACTTCAACATATACGAAGCTATTAAAAGAACATCCGAGGAATGCGGCGCCGTCGTTCAGTTCGGCGGGCACTACCATGCAGCAGGTATTGAAATTGAAATTGAAAAAGTTGAAGAGTTCAGAAGTACCTTTAACAGGATAGCTAAGAGTATAATTAATGCAGGCGTAAACGGTAAAGAAATTTTAATACCTGAGATAAAAGTTGATGCTGAAATTGATGTTAACGAGGTTAACCAGAGGTTCGTGAAGATACTGGGTCACTTTGAGCCGTTTGGCCCCGGAAATATGACCCCGATATTCTTAACAAGAGATCTCCAAATAGTGGGGGACCCCAAAACTTATAATGGGTCAACAACAGTTTTTAAGGTTCGTAAAATTGGCACAAATGGTACCAGGTTTGATAATTATACATTTGATTGTGTCTATTATCAGCCGCCTGATCTTGATGCAGAAAGCCGGAATATTCTGAAATTGGGTACCAAGCTTGATCTTATTTATTCAGTTGAGGAAAATCACTGGAACGGCAATACGAAGACACAGTTCAGGATAAGAGACCTTAAGATCAATTAACAATTAACAATTAACAATTATTCCGTCAAGCCGGATTTCGCTCCGTTAACGGAGCTCAACAATTATCAATTATCAATTCAAAATAAAAATCATTAGGTATTAAAGTATGTCAGGACACTCGAAGTGGTCAACAATAAAGAGGAAAAAGGGCGCGATTGATGCGGCCCGTGGTAAGATATTTACCAAATTCATAAAAGAAATTACCGTTGCGGCCAGAATAGGCGGCGGTGATGTTGAAACAAACCCAAGGTTAAGACTTGCTGTCAATACGGCAAAATCAAGCAATATGCCGGCGGATAATATTACCCGCGCGATTAAAAAAGGTACCGGTGAGCTTGAAGGAGTAAGTTATGATGAAATTACTTATGAAGGTTACGGCCCGGGCGGCGTTGCGCTGATAATTGAATCACTGACCGATAATAAAAACAGAACAGTTGCTGATTTAAGGCATTTACTATCAAAGAACGGCGGTAATTTGGCAGAATCAGGTGCCGTGAGCTGGAATTTTGAGCGTAAAGGCGTCATAACTGTTACAAAAGGCACTTACACAGAAGATGACTTAATGAATGTTATACTAGATGCAGGCGCTGATGATATGACAGATGAGGAAGATTTCTATGAAGTTACCGCATCACTTGAAAAATTTGAAACTGTAAGGAAAGCAATTGAAGCATCGGGGTTAAATGGCGCAAAAGTTGAAAGCGCATCACTGCAATACCTGCCTAAGACAACAATGAGGGTGGAAGGAAGTGATGCTGAGAGTACAATTAAGCTTATCAATGTGATAGAAGATAATGATGATGTTCAGAACGTGTATTCAAACGCTGATATTGATGAAAAAGTAATGGAAGCTTTCGGATAAACAAAAACGTGAAACGTGAAACGTCAAACGTGAAGATGTCAAACGTAAAGATGTAATCGTGAATCGTTCAGGAATAAGAATTATAAAGTTTTTTAAAAACAGATTCCGAATCAAGTTCGGAATGACACATGAATGATAATACTTGGAGTTGATCCCGGGACGCTGTTTACAGGTTACGCTGTTTTAAGCGGTGTAAATGAAAAGCTTGAAATGTTATGCTGCAATGTCATTAAGATCCCTGCTAAAAATAAACTTCCACTCAGACTTAAACAAATATATGACGCCTTAGTTGATGTAATAGATGAATACAAGCCTGATGAATTTGCAATTGAAACGGCATTCTACGGTAAGAATGTTCAATCAACCTTGAAGCTTGGCCACGCAAGGGGAGTATCGATACTTGCTGCTGTAAATAAAGAGATCCCAACTACTGAATACTCACCCCGCGAAGTAAAAAAATCCGTTTCAGGCTTAGGCGCAGCTTCAAAAGAACAGGTTCGCTTTATGGTATGCAGTATTCTAAAGATTAAGTCTGAATCACTGCCCAAACAAACGGATATATCAGATGCTATAGCAGTTGCGATATGCCATCACAATAAATTACTTGGGGGCGGCTCAAGAAAGAGTAAAAGCAGTTCATGGGCAGCGTATATTAAGGAAAATCCGAAGAAAGTTAAGATACAGAAGTGAAATGTGATACGTGAAATGTGATACGTGAAATGTGAGACGTGAAATGTGAGACGTCAAACCTTCCTTCGCTGCGCTCTGTAAGGCAAGCGTGAAACGTGAATGGTGAAACGTGAAATAAAGATGTAAAGGAAGAAACAGAAAAGAACAATATGATAGATTATATTAAAGGTAAGCTCATAAGTAAAAAACCCTCCTCACTTGTAATTGAAGCAGGGGGGATGGGTTACAGTATTTCAGCAACATTAAGCGCTGTTGAAAATATTGGTACGGTTGGGGATGAAGTTAGAATTTCCGTTCATCTTCACATTAAGGATAATCCGTTTAATGTGCTATTATATGGGTTTATTGATGAGAACGAAAGAGAATGTTTTAAACATATAATCTCTGTTTCAGGCATCGGCCCAAAAACAGCTCTAAGTATCCTCTCTGCGATAAAGTACAGCGAGCTGATCGATATGATATCAAAAGGCAACTATCTGCCGCTCACAACAATATCCGGCGTTGGCAAAAAAACTGCTGAAAGGCTTGCTGTTGAGCTGAAGGATAAGATAGGTAAGCTGGAAAATGATTCCGTAGTAATAGGAATACATACCGGTAAACTTGGTGAGCTTGGTAAAGCATCTGAAGTTATCTCTGCACTTATGGTATTGGGTTATAACAGGCTTGATGCTGATAAGATGCTGAAAACTGTTTCAGAAAAAAGCGATTTTATGGAGCTGCCTGCAGAAGAGCTTATAAGAGAAATCTTAAGGGGGAAATGAAGAAATTTCATTCTTCAATTACTTTTAATACTTGTTTAACTATTTTTGGATGTAATATTTTCCCGGAGTGAAATGGAATTGTAATTCTTTGATTCTTTCTCTGGTAAATCCTGTGGCTGCCTTTGGTTCTAATCAATTCGAAACCTGATTTCAATAGCATACTTTCAGCTTCCGATGCTTTAAGGCGGGGTATCTTAGGCAATTTCTACTTCATAAGAAGTTGTCAAAATCTCTCTGCTTGATAATGCCGCTTTCTCTTCTTTAGACAAGGTCTCCAAATAGAGTGCAATCGCTTCTTTAATGTTATTTAGCGCTTCTTCATAGGAATCACCCTGGGATTGGCATCCTTCAAGCTCCGGTGAATACGCATAATATCCATCGTCATCTTTTTCAATAATTATGCTTACTTTGTATGACATAAAATCAATCTCCTTCTTTGCAAAGATAAGAAATAATACTCATTAATTTAGTGAAATTCGTGTAATTTGTGATTAAAATATTACTTACCCTTCAAATTCATTCTTATCAATTTCTTCAATAGGTATCGGGTATTTTCCGCTGAAGCAGGCATCACAATAACCGATCCTTTCACCATTGGCGTTGGTGCCATGGGGAACTGATTCATGCGTTTTTTCAATTGATAAATACTCCACAGAATTTACATCAAGGTATTCCCTTATTTTTTCCATATCCTGCCCGCACTGGTTGGCAATTAATTCTTCTTTTGACGGAAAATCCATACCATAATAACATGGTGAAATTATAGGCGGTGATGTGATCCGTAAATGTATCTCTTTCGGTCCCGCTTCCTTAACCAGTTTAACAAGCTGCTTCATAGTCGTTCCTCTTACTATTGAATCATCAACAATTACTACTATCCTGTTCTTTAGTACCGATTTTACCGTATTGAATTTCGCTTTAACTTTTATTTCGCGGTTATCCTGCCCGGGCTGGATAAATGTTCTTCCTATATAATGGCTTCTTATCAGGCCAAGCTCAAGCTTAACATATGGATTGCTCTTAATTGTTTCTGTAACATATCCAAGGGCGGCGGTGTTACTTGAATCTGGCACACTTATAACAACAACTTTCTTATCTTTGATATTGGCTTTTGGCGCAGGTTTTTCAATTGAAAGATTTTTGCCAAGCTTTCTTCTTACCTTATCTACTGTGTTACCGAATATTGTGGAATCAGGCCTGGAGAAATAAATATACTCAAAGATACAATGTTTTGTCTCAGGTTTCTTATCAATGAAAAATGATTTTACTTCACCGGTCCTTATCACTTCTTCATCTATTTGTATTATCTCGCCTGCTTTTAAGTCTCTTATATATTCAGCATTAATAATGTCATACGCGCAAGTTTCAGAAGCGAAAACAAAGCTGTTTCCCAGCTTAGCCATTGATAGCGGCCTTACTGCATGTGGGTCTCGGATTGCAAAAAGCTTGTCATCAGTCAATAGTACAATTGAATATGCTCCTCTTATCTGTCTTGCCGCATCAAGAATTTTATCGATATACTCTTTTTCTCTTGAGCGCGCTATTAAGTGCAGAAATATTTCACTGTCGGTTGAGGTCTGAAACAATGTTCCTTCATTTTGCAGTTTGTCACGGAGCTCTCTGGTATTGGTGAAATTACCGTTGTGAGAAAGAGCCAAGTGACCTTCTTTAAAATTTACTTTGAATGGCTGAATATTGCTCCTGCTATCTGAACCGCCTGTGGTTGAATACCTGTTATGTCCAATAGCAGCAGTACCTTTTAATACATTGGTAAGAGTGTTCTTGTTTGAAAAAACATTTAATGCTATTCCATGACTTTTGTGTATGTTAAACCTGTATTTTCCTGTGTCTAACTTTTCTGAAGTACAGATACCTGATGCCTCCTGGCCCCTGTGCTGCTGGGAGTGTAATCCGTAATAAGCCATAACAGCTGCCTGTGGGTGGTCATAAATTCCAAACACTGCGCAGTTACTGTGCGGTTTATCTTCTCCATCAAAATCAATCACATCTTTATCCGGAATATTGTTTAAAATGTTATTATTAATTTCCAATTTTATCAATTATTATTTAATTTACCCTTATGTGATTTGAAAATATCCAGCCTCTATCACCGGTCCAACACTCAACCCTGTAAACGCCGGGCTTCTTAACGTTCCAGGCAGTGTTCATAGTTTTGCTTTCACTTATCAAATTTCCGTTATGTATTAGCTTCACAATACATTCCTGCGGAACGAGTGCTTTTAATTGAATATTTTCACCGTTTGAGGTGATAGAATCACCCATGTTACAGCTCATGCCTTTGAATTCAGCAAAAAAACGGAATCCCTTAGGATTACCGTTATTATAATTTGCAAAAAAGCATTTTCCGTTCTTCAAAGCTTCAAGAATCTGGCATTTATCTTTTTCAAAAGCAGCATTATTATTTTTTACGATCGGTTCATCAATTAATACGTGAGTTCTTATAGATTTAAACAGAACCTTGTATGCAAATATTTCAACCTCAAAAAAACCTAAAACGTTCTGTTTAAGGGCGTGTGCATCCACGCCTCCAATGCCAGTAACATGACGTTTCATAGCGGCGAGATCCCATCTTTTTAATGTCTTAACTGATGGTGAAATTATTGATTTAAGGGGGTGGAGGAATCTATCAATCTTGTTCCCTTCGTTCATGCCTTCTATCCACTCGCTCATATGGTTCCAAATCTCAATTCCCGTATAATCGTCAGTTTCTTCAAGCCATGGATACGAAGGATGTTCAGGCAGATGTTTTCGTTCTTCATCAGGGTGAGCCAGAAAGCCAATACCGCCTTTATCTTTAATTTGCTTAACATACTCTTTTGCTGAGAGCTTACATCCAAGCTCACCATTTGCAAGTTCCTGATATGAGCCTATAACTTCATCGATTCCAAAGGTCAAGTAATGGTTCTTATTAGCCATATCGTTAACTTCGTAACCAACAATGACCATCACATTATTTAGCCATTTTTCGTACCCGTCATCTTTTGACTTGAGCGTATTATGATCAGTCATTAAGATAAAATCAAGGTCAGAATCATATGCTGCCTTGGCAATTTCCTCTATTTTCCCGGTTCCATCGGAATATACTGAATGTATGTGAACCGCACCGGCATATTCGTACATTTTTAGCTGAAATAATTGGTTGAATTGTAAAAATAGCTTTAAATGTTATTAATATAAATGTATTATTGCATATCTATGAAGCGGGAAATACTTGAAAATACTGGAATAATTGCTCTATTGTTTTCAACGGTGATATTTTTCAATACATTAAATACATTTTCGCAGTTGAAAAATGAGAATTTCTTCATTAAATGGGGTTCATGGGTCTTACTGCAATCGATTCCTTCACCATCTCTTTTTGAAGATAGGAACGAAAATTCATCAAAAGTGAAGTTCGGGCTTGAGTGGCAGATGATACCTGTTTCCTATTCATTCAATGCTAATAAATACGTTTCAAATTTTAACTTTTTTCATATCAGGCCTAATAAAAGATTTTCAGGTTCAGTGGAGACATTTTTTGAGCCTGCGTATTTACCAGGTGGATTCAAAAATAACGAACTGAAGAAATTTATGTACAAAACCGGCTTAAGAATTGTAATACCTGTTTTCCATAGGGGAGAGTATCTCTCTTTTTCGCTTGGGGCAGGGTATTACAACCAAAAAACACCTGACAATCTTTATGACGGTATTACATATGAAGCGGGTGTTTACAGCTTCTTTGGGATGATGGGGCTTAAGTTCAATTACAATCAGAATGCCCTAAGCAGGTATAATATAAGCTTATATATAAAGTACTATTGAAAAAATTAATATTCATATTATTTGCGGCATTAATTATGATGACAGGTGTATCGTGCAATATGCTAATGGTTGCGGTGAAGAATGTTCCAACATTCTTTGAAGCCCCGGCTAAAGTGAAAAATAAGATAACCCAGCCGATTAAACCAAATGTCAGGCTCTCAGCACTATGGATAGGGCATGCAACAGTTCTGCTGCAGATGGATGATAAGGTCATTATTACCGATCCGTTCTTAAGCGAAACGGCGGGTGAGTTTGCGAGAAGGGTTATTGAACCCGGCATTGATCCTGAAAATATACCGCCTTGCGATATTATACTTATATCGCACTCACACTTTGATCATTTGAACTATTCAAGCCTTGAAGTGCTTGAGGAAAAAAGCTCAAAGACAGCTTTGGTTTTCCCCCAGGACCTTGAAAACTACCTGCCTAAGTATAACATGAAAATGATCAGAATGAAAAATGATAAGGGTTATGAAAACAAAATAATTGGCGAGAGCAAAATAATTAATGGAGTTAAGATCACCACAGTATATGCGCAGCATTGGGGCGGCAGGTATGGCTTTGACGGCTATTTATGGGGTGATAATGCTTTTACCGGATATATGATAGAATACAATGGGTTGACTGTTTATTTTGCCGGTGATACCGGTTATGATTCTCTTAAATTCAAACAGTTGGGAAGCATGTATAATGTTGATCTTGCGCTAATTCCAATTGGCCCGTGCGCTGACTGTAAACAGTGCGGTACACACAGCCACGTGTTTCCGGTGGATGCCTATGAATTGTATAAGGATATGCATCCAAAATGGATGGTGCCGATACATTATGGTACACTGCATTTTGCGCAAGCTGACCCAATGGCGCCTCTATATGCAATGAACGATATAATAAAAGAAAATAAAGAAGAAGAAAAGATAAAAGTTTTAAAGATAGGGGAGCAGTATATATTTATTTCTAGGTGAGGTGAGACGTATGGGTGTTTGTTTTTCTTTAAAGAAATTATGATTACTTTTTAAATAATTCTTTCAGTCTCATTGAAAGATTAACCAATATCAAAGTCAGCTGAACATTCTGTCCAATTAGCTTTTCAGCTTCCTCAAGTTCAATAATAATATTGAAAATATCGCTTTCAGGAAAGTTAGCATTCAGTTTGTCAAGTCTTTCAGCCAGGTCGAAGTTAGTCAGCATTTCAGGCTCAGCTTTCCCTGCAGATTTAACCCGAAGGAGGTCACGGATCCAGATATTAAGGAAGAAAAGGAATTGACGGGTCTTATCCTTATCATTTTTTGCTGAAATATTCCTGCAAATTGCAATTACCTGCGCATAATCCCCCTTAAGTATTGATACCAAAAACTCGATGGCTTGTGAGCGTAAATCTTCAATTCCCAGCGCAAGCAGGTCAATTGTACGGCTGTAGCTTCCAAAGCTTAATCTTGAGGCAAGTTTAACCTGTTTTTCGGGGTAATCATATTGACCGATAATTTTATCTAAAATATCTTTTTCTCTAAGGGGTTCAAAATGAATCCTTTGGCACCTTCCAATTATCGTTTGTGGTAAAGAATTAACTTTTGAAGTTGTCAAAATTATGAGGCTGTTTTTTGGCGGCTCTTCGAGAATCTTAAGCAGCGAGTTGGAAGCTTCCTGCTTCATCTTATCAGCTTCTGAAATAATGTAAACTTTCGTTATACCTTTTGGCGCAGAAAGGTAAATTTTGCTGACAAGATCCCTAATGCTGTTTATCCTGATATTGTTAGCGCCGGGCAAATTAATATGGTGATACGGGTCTTCTGATTTAAGCGCAAACTGGTCCAGGTATTCATCAAAATCTGAAGAAGAAAGTTTTTCTACCGGGTCTGCGTCAGAATCATCTGATTTTGGAGCAGGCAAAGCGCAGATCAGCTTAAAATATTCTGAGCGGAATTCTGATATTTTCCTGCAGCTTTCGCATTTATCACAGGCTTCGTTTCCATTTACAAGATCTGTGCAGTTTATGAGCTTGGCAAATTCAATAGCTGCAGCATCTTTGCCAACTCCGTCGCCGCCTTCAAACAAATATGCGTGCCCTTTTTTATTGCTTGCGAAAATTGACTTAAGCTTTTCTATTACGGCAGTTTGTCCAATTATATTATTCCACATACTAGAATGCGTTCCCCAACCCGAATTGAATGGCATATTTTTTATCCCTAAAAATAGTTGAAGGCTGCTGCCATAACCATTTGTTTCCGTCATCTGCCAGCGGGTCATAAAGTTTGAAGCCTAGATCAATCCTTACAGGTCCAACGAAAGTATCATATCTTATCCCAAATCCGGCAGATAGCGCTATTTGGTTCAGCTTAAACTTTCCGTCACTTTCCCATACATTACCGTAATCCAGAAATAATACACCCCAAACAGGATATAATAAGCTTCTGGCCGGAAAAGGCTTTCTTCGCCATTCTATACTTCCTTCTATCAGGAATTTTCCTCCATCTGTAGGTTTATCAAGTATACCGCCGGTTTGCGCCCGCCATCCCCTGAGGCTGTTTCCGCCTCCCATAAAAAACTTATATAAGGGGTCAATTGGCTGAATATTATCACCTGCGCCATACTCAATGATATCGCCAAGCTCAAAGTGATTTGCGACAATGGATGTGCCTCTGTCTCCTGAAATATCCAAATAAAAACTATTTATAGTATTTAATTTTAAATATTGCGAGTATTGCAGGCTTTTGTTGAACAACGATAGCAGCCTTGGCAAAGCTCCGGCTGATTCCGCAGTGATTGAATGATAAAAGCCGCTTGAAGGATTAAACAGATTGTTGGTATTATTATGAACTAAAGTTAATCCAATTATACTGTTTACAGAATACTCTTTGCTGTCTTTTAAGTGGAAGGTTGAATCATCGGAATTAAAGACATCTCTTTTTGCCCTGCTTGTCAAATAGTCAAATGTTAAATCAGAATATGCATTATTATAAAAAGTATAGTCCGCTATATAATAAGTTAACCTAAGCAGATTTTGCGATACAAGATATTCGTAATCTTCGTTTATATTAACAAGGGCGACCTTTGGTGTCAGTGTGGCGGTAATATTATTATTAAATAAAAACGGCTGGTATAGAGAGAGCCCAATTGATAAAACATTAATATTTGTTGAATTGTACAGACCTTCTGCCGTGATACTTAACACTCTTCCTCCGCCAAAGAAATCCTTATCTTTATATTCAACGTTAGCGCCTACAAAAAGTCTGTTAGCCTGATAAACCGATGTTACACCCGGGGTTAATTCATATTTTTTGTTCAAAGTAATACTAACATTCATATTTACAGTTTTATCAGACATTATAATAGTATCAACAAGAACTCTTCCGATCTGTATGATAGAAAGTTTTGTGAAGTTTCTTTCGCTCTCAAGCATCTTGCTCCTGTCAAAAATATCTCCCTGTTTAAATGCAAGCTCCCGCTCAACAACATAATTACCGATCTTATATTTATTGTTTTCAATGACAATCTTAATATTCCCGAACCGGTAAATATCATCTGTGCCTATGAAACGCAATCTTAATAACACCTGGTCTTTGTACTCGGGCTTTTTCTGCATTTCCTCAGAAAATTTACCGATAATTATACCCCGTCTTGATGAATCAATCTTGCTTCTTACGGTATCAACCTGCGCAAAAATGTATCCGTTATCCTGCAGTACACCCAGGATCCTATCTTTTTCAAGATTTATTTTATTTTTATTATAGGGGTCACCTGCTTCGATTATCTGGTTGCTTTTGATAGCATTCTTAACGCCATCGGTAACTTTATCAATGCCCTGTATCCTCACTTCCTTTACGCGGTACTGCGGATTTTCTATGATAATAAACCGGACATTAAATTTATTATCTTCTCTATTATATGAAGTGAGAGTATCTATAATTACATCAAAGAAACCATTATCAAAATAGAACTTATTAAGCCTCTGGACATCTTCTTCAAGGTTTATCCTGTTAAAGTATTTTTCTCTGGGCAGAAGTAATATATCCAAAAGGGCAGCATCTGTGAAAGATTCAGTTTTCTTAAAATTGAATGTAATATCGCCGGTCTCAACCTTCTTAGGCTGGGCAAGTGTTAAATTTGAATAAAGGGCCAGCAAAATGACCCCAACAGTTAATGTATTAGTAAAAAGTTTATTCAAATAGTTTGTATATAAAAAACCCCGATGGCTCGGGGTTGTTAAAAATCAGAGCTTTTAGAATCAGAAATCTTTCTCTTCATCATCGTAAAAAAAGTCTTCTTTGGTCGGATAGTCAAGCCAGATCTCTTCTATGCTTTCATAAGGCTCATCAATATCTTCAAGATCCCTCAGGTTTTCAATAACCTCTTGGGGCGTGCCTGTTCTTGTTGCATAATCTATGAGCTCTGCTTTGTTAGCCGGCCAGGGTGCATCATCAAGGTAGGAAGCCAGTTCCAGAGTCCATACCATATTTACATCTCCTTTTATATAAAATTAATAATTCGTTTATTCAAGCAAAAAATTCTAATTTATCTCTTTAAAATACTTAATCTCTTAATCTTGGGTCCAGGGCGTCTCTTAAACCTTCACCAACAAGGTTGTAAGCAACAACAGTTAAAAAGATCATGAATCCCGGGAAAACTGCAAGCCACCATGAACTTGTTGCTCCTCTTGCTTCTGATAGCACCGAGCCCCATGTAACTTTTGTAGCAGCAACTCCGAAACCAAGGAAACTTAAGCCTGCTTCAGTTAAAATCGCGCCGGCAATTTCAAATGAAGCAGCAATTAAAACCGGGGCAATTGCATTTGGCAGTACATGCCTGAAGATAATTCTTGTGTTAGAAAGCCCCAGCGATACAGCAGCCTGAATATAATCCATGCCGCGTACTTTCAATATTTCACCTCTTACAAGCTTTGTATTGCCGGTCCAGCTGGTTAAACCTATGGCTATCATAATATACCAGATACTTGAGCCGTATAATGCTACTATTGTAATGATAAGAAAGAATGCCGGGAAGAGCTGCATAATCTCGACAAACCTCATAATTACAAGATCTGTTTTACCGCCATAATAGCCGGCAATTGAACCAAGCAGTACACCAATAAAAATTGCAATACCCGCAGCAATGAAACCAACAGATAGTGATACCCTTGAACCATGGATAAGTCCCGCCAGCACATCTCTCCCTATGCCATCAGTGCCAAGGTAATGGCCGGTTACAATAGATGGCGACGCTGAATTATTGAACAGATCAACATTAGACGGCGCGAACTTTATAGGCGGCCAAATTGCTGTTTCAAATTCAAGTGATTTCCAGTCAACATTCAGAAATTCACCTTCCCATTTTGAAAGGCCCAGATCAACAGCATATTCTTTTAATACAGGGAAGTAAGAAGTCCCTTTATAACTGCAATAAAGCGGTTTATCATTTGCCACAAAATCCGCAGTTAAAGCCATTGCAACAAGAAAGAAAACAACATACAAAGCCGCAACTGCGAGCTTATTTTTCCTGTATTGATGCTTAACTAAAGACCAATATGTCTGGTCAACTTTTCTTTGGGGCTTTTCACCATTTTTCGGGATCTCACTGCCTTCGGTAACCATTCCCTGCGGCATAGGTCCGCCGGCCATGGTATTATCAGCAATGAATTCACTTTCCGAAACTTTTCTATCAGCCATATATAATTAGTAGAATTTATTTCTTAGAAAAAGCAATTCTCGGATCAACTATTGCATAAAGTATATCAACAAGCAGCAAGCCAAGCATTGTTAAAACTGCAGCAAGAACAAGCTCTGCCATAATAAGCGGGTAATCCCTGGCAATCAGCGCCTGGAAGGCAAGCTGGCCAATACCGGGGATGCTGAATATTGATTCAACAATAACTGAACCGCCAACAAGACTGGGTAAAATACCACCCAGAAGTGTTATAACCGGAATCAATGAATTTCTTAAAGCATGTTTTAAAACTACTGTTCTTTCTGTCAGTCCTTTAGCCCGGGCTGTCCTCACATAATCCTGTCGTATAACTTCAAGCATACTGCCTCTCATTTGCCTTGATAGGAACGCAAAACTTGCAAGTGAACTGCATGTTACAGGAAGTATAAGATGATAGGCTCTATCCCAAATCTTTTCAAAAAAGCTCCAGTTATCTGAACCTAAAGTATACAGTCCAGAAGTAGGAAATATTTTGATATATTCAACATTTGCAAGGAATACAATAGCCATAGTTGCGATCCAAAAGGAAGGCAGAGAGTAGAATACAAAAAGCATGAATGTCGAGAACCTGTCAGCGACACTGTATTGTCTTGCCGCCGAATATATTCCAATTGGAATTGCAATAATATAACTCAAGGCGATGATCATAAGCGATATTGAAGCAGTTACAGGTATTCTTTCCATTATCTTGCTCATTACAGGACGGTTATCAACAAATGAATTGCCGAAATCGCCTGTTGCCATGTTACCAAGCCAAAGAATATACTGCATATAAATAGGCTTATCCAAACCCCATTTCTGTTTGTAGTAATTCTTAGCTTCCTGGTTCATCTGGCTTTTTTCATCAGCCTTCATGTTCTCACCATTTACGCCTACTTTCAGCTCGGTAGGGTCACCCGGCGCAAGCCTTGAAATAGTGAACGTTATGATAGTAATAGCTATCAGCGTAGGTATGAAGAGCAAAATTCTTTTTAAAATGTACTGTGACATTCTTATTTACAATTTAACTTATTAACAGTTTACTGGTTTTGCAGCACTCTTAGAGCTGCTCAGTTTAGTTGTTTTTATTCTGTGTATATTTCTGAGAACCTGATGGTACCCACCATTCATTATATGAAGGACTTGGCTGAAT
>JBDTNV010000026.1:0-26811 GCA_039933555.1 Ignavibacteria bacterium | reverse complement strand
CAGTTTAATATTACCTCAAATATTATGAGCCTTGGGGGTCTCATAATTTCAATTGGTGTGCTGGTTGATTCATCCATTGTAATGGTAGAAAACGCTTACAGGAATATATCTATGGCTACTGAAAGGGGAGAAGTTATAGATTATACCGAAATTTCTATCCGTTCCGCAAAGCAGGTTGGAAGGGCAATTTTCTTCTCGATCGGAATAATTGTTGTTTCATTTTTACCTGTATTTATGCTAGAAGGGCAGGAGGGCAAACTGTTCCACCCGCTTGCATTTACAAAAACATTTGCGCTCGCAGGTTCGGCAATTATCACAATTACGCTCGTTCCAATGCTTATGACTCTTTTCATGCGCGGGAAATTTTACCCAGAACATAAAAATCCGGTATCAAGATTTTTCAAAATGCTGTATGAACCACTCTTAAAGCTTGCTTTAAAATACCGTAAAACCACGCTGGCTATTAATATACTTGCGCTGTTAATTACTATTCCACTGATTATGAACAGGGGTTCGGAGTTTATGCCATCGCTCGATGAAGGAAGCCTTCTATTTATGCCAACAACGCTTCCAAATGTATCCATCACAGAAGCAAAAAGAATAATGCAGTTGCAGGATAAGATAATCAGATCTGTCCCTGAAGTTTCTCATGTATTAGGGAAAGTTGGCAGGGCTGATACTCCAACAGATCCCGCGCCTATGAACATGATAGAAACTATTATTATACTAAAGGATAAATCCGAGTGGCGGCCGGGATTAACCAAGAATGATATCATTGCAGAGCTGAATTCAAAATTACAGATACCTGGAGTTGGCAATGCATGGACCCAGCCTATTATAAACCGTATCAATATGCTTTCTACCGGTGTTAGGACTGACCTTGGAATAAAAATATTTGGTGATAACCTTGATACACTCGAGAGACTCGCAATAGATGCTGAGGCAATAGTAAAGAAAGTAAACGGCGCTGCTGATGTATTTGCTGAGAGAACACAAGGGGGAAAATATATTGATATTGATATTAACCGCGAAGCAATTTCAAGATACGGTTTGAACGTGGGCGATGTGCAGGATGTAATTGAAACCGCTATTGGAGGCGAAAATATTTCAAACACAGTTGAAGGAAGAAGAAGATTCCCGATAAGAGTAAGATACTTCAGGGATTACAGGGAAGATATTGATAAGCTAAAAAATATTTTGGTAACTGTCGGTTCATCAAGTCAGGATGGCGGCTCCGGTATGGGCGGCGCGCCAACTGGAAACTCCGGCGGTAAGTTTACCCAAATACCGCTTGGTGAGCTTGCAAATATCAGGGTTACAACAGGCGCGCCAATGATATCAAGCGAAAATAATATGCTGCGCTCAATTGTATTTTTAAATGTTCGCGGGCGAGATATGGGCGGTTTTGTAAATGAAGCAAAAGATGTATTGGATAAAGAATTTGCTCCAAAATTACCAAAAGGTTATTATTATGCATGGAGCGGGCAGTGGGAAAATCAGATAAGAGCTAAAGAACGCCTTGAAATTGTAATGCCTATAGTATTCCTGATAATCTTTGTGATGCTGTTTATGGTATTCAAAAATTTTCTTGAATCAATACTTGTTATGCTTTCTGTTCCGTTTGCGTTAATAGGAGGCATTTACCTAATGGCAATACTTGATTATAATTTTTCGGTGGCTGTATGGGTTGGATTTATTGCACTCTACGGACTTGCCGTAGAAACTGGCGTTGTTATGGTAATTTACCTCCATGAAGCGCTTGATAAAAAGATGATAGAGAAAAATGATGTTGTTACTACCGAAGATATTGTTCAGGCAACTGAAGATGGAGCAATACTAAGATTAAGGCCTAAATTAATGACAGTTGCAGTAAATCTGATAGGCTTGATACCGATTATGTGGGCAACAGGCACGGGGGCTGATCTTGCAAAACCAATTGCTGTACCAATGATAGGCGGCGTTGTTACATCTGCAATTCATGTACTGTTTGTAACACCAATAATATTTGTGATGATAAAGTCACATCTGAATAAAAAAGGTAAGCTTCATAAATCAGCCATGGCAAAGTTTATGGTTCATTGATCTATTTACTCATAGGATGACTCAAAGTCATCCTATGAGTATTTCAGGCTTTTATACTGTTTGAAGAATAAATGAAACTTATAATTATTAATATCATTTATGCATAAAAACATAAAAATTCTTTTAGGTGCTTCAATACTAATTCATTCAGGAATAAATTTTTTATCCCCAATTTTTGCTATTTATGTTAGTAATATTGGAGGTACGCTATTAGATGCAGGAATAGCTATAGGTATATATGCAATTTTAAAGGGAGTTTTTTATTTTCTCTTTAAAAATATTAATGAGGAAAAGATCAGTAAAAAATTAATGATATCCGGCGGATACTTTATAATGTTTATTGGTTATTTCCTTTATTTATTTGCAAATAAGCCTTACCATATTTATTTAATACAGGGAATTTTATCGTTAGGTGAAACTATCATAACGCCATCATGGAGTGCTATAATTGCTACATCGCTGGTTAAGGGTAAAGAAAGACACATATATTCAAATTTCTACGGCTATCGTTCATTATTTGAAGGAGTTGCTGCAATTACAGGCGGGTTATTTGCTATGAACTTTGGATTCAATACAGTATTTATAATAATGTGCATATTTGCAGTATCATCCGGATTCATATCAATGTTTATCATTGAAGAAAAACCTGTAAAAGAAATTCTGATTAAATAACAAAAAAGCCCAAATCTTATCGATTTAGGCTTCTGTGTGGGCAGTGAGGGATTCGAACCCCCGACATCCTGCTTGTAAGGCAGGCGCTCTGAACCAGCTGAGCTAACCGCCCTTTACTTTTGGTAAAGTCTTACAAAATTACAGCTTTTTTCAATATCTTCAAGTCAGTTAATTTGCAAATTTTTGCTCTCTCGCCACATTAATATACCCCCTAACAAAAACAATATTGCTGAAAGGTAGAATGTAAATTGTATCTCAAATATCCTCATTACCGCGTATCCTAAAGCCGGACTGAAAACACCTCTAACACCCGTTAAAGTAATATGCACTGCCTGGTAATTTGATACTTCGCTTTTTGGAGCGTAAAATATGGAGCTAAGTGACCATGCTATAGTAACTCCGCTCATTGCAAAGCCAAATATGAAGAAGGAAATGTAAACGGTTATATCAGTATTTGTGATAAGCCCGATACCCACAAAATACTTTGCCGATACAAGCGTTAACGGGAATAATGCCAGTATACTGAAAACATACGCGCAGAATTTTGTCGGATTCCCTGTGCCGTGATACCTGCCCATAAGCGGGGTAAATAAAATAAGCGCGGAGTGAAATATCAGCCCTTTGGCAAATGAAATTGGGGCATACGATAGCTTCAAGTCATCAACAAGGAAAACCGGTAAAACAGGGGAGAGCACCATGAAAGCCATCCCATATAAAAAGAAATATGCTTCAAATCTGAGGAATGGTTTATTTTCCTTAAAAATTCTAAGTGTATTCCGAAGTGGTAATATTGCAATATCTTTAACAAGCCTGAAGTTATAATGGGTTTTGACAGATTTTTCTTTTCCTTTACCCTTATAATCATCCCCGCTGAGGTTTATCATTTTTGCTAAGCCCCAATACACAAGAATCCCAAAAACTCCCGCTATTGGAAAAATAATTTTGTAGATATTACCGTTTATATCCAGAAAATATCCGGTAATTGTAGTTACAATAACAATAAATATTGTTTGCATTGATGAAGCGTAAGAGTATAGTTTGCTTCGGTTAACATCAGAATAATTATGCTTGAAAACGATATTCCATGATGGCAGAAGCAGGGAATCAAGATACGCGCCAACTGCTATGCATAGTATATAATAAACGGGATTTTCGAATAATGGTAAAATGATAAGGAATAATTTTGCAGTCACACCAATTATAAGGATAGTTTTTGACCGGTTTCTTGACCTGTTTACAAGCTCACTGCCATAAATTGAAAAAAGGAATGCGGAACTGACAAGTAAAGTCAATATCATTACCTCAAAATCAGTGCCGCCAAGTGTTTTCTTTAAGATAACATCCTGCAGCAGGATAATACCTATAGCGATTCCGCTGAATACCTGTGAAATTAAATGAAGCGCAAAGGTCTTTTTTTCCAGTGAGTGAAGGCTTGTAACCCTGTTCGGGCCGGAAATTTGATTATCCAATCTTATTTTATGAGTATCAGTTTATGTTAATTAGAAATCATTGCTATTTACTGCTTAAACCGGGGAATTCATTATGGCTGATTATAATACTTATCTTATCCCCGTACTTTTCTGATAAATAGCTCTTAAGTTTTTCTGCGGAATAAACCGAGCGGTGCTGACCGCCTGTACAGCCAAAGCTGAACATTAAGTTCAGGAAATCTCTTTGTAGGTAATTATCGATTGCAGCACTTGAAATTGAATAAACATTCTTTAGGAATTCCTGCATTACACCATTTTTATCAAGGAAATCTATAACTGCTTTATCTTTACCTGTAAGCGCTTTGAATGATTCTTCTCTGCCCGGGTTGTATATGAATCGGCAGTCAAATACAAAGCCTCCGCCGTTTACTGTATCATCTTTTGGGATACCGCTTTTTTTATAGCTGAATGAATATATCTTGACGTTGAGCATTGTTTACCATTTGCAGAGGGGAGAAGCTTGAGTTTATCTTCGTCCAATCCTGTTATATAAAACTTAAAAATCTGAGCGGGAGACGGGGATCGAACCCGCGACATTTTGCTTGGGAAGCAAACATTCTACCACTGAATTACTCCCGCTTATCAACAAAAATACCAATATTTTGAATTCTTTACAATTTATAATATTATGTATTTGTCATAGCTTTAAACGGGGATTATTTGTAATATTGGATATAACTTGAATGTATCGTAAATAATCTTTCCATTTATGCTTAACAATAAAATTGCGGTTGTTGAAGATGAAGGCATTGTAGCCATGGATATCAGCAAATGCCTTAGCTCACTTGGATACGAAGTTGTGTTTATTTCAGATTCCGGTGAAAAAGTTCTGGATTTGTTTGATAGTGCAAGGCCTGACCTCATTTTGATGGATGTAGAGTTAAAAGGCAAGCTTAACGGACTTGATACGGCAAAAATTCTGAAAGAAAAATATAGTGTACACGTTGTATTTTTGACTGCTTTTGAAGATGAAAACACATTGAACAAAATAGGAGCCCTCAGCAGCGATGGTTACCTTGTAAAACCATTTGAAGATGAACAGCTTGAATCAACCCTGAAGAGAATTCTTGGCAATTAGTTTATCAGTCGCCGCCATTTATAGTACTTAATATGGTCCCGTACTCTCCAACTACCCATCCTTTACTTGAATCAATAAAGTATACCTTCCTTAAATAATTAACAGTTACCGCGCTTACCTTCCTGAATGTATTGCCACCATCTTTTGTCTTGTGAATTGAGCCGTAATCTCCGGTAAAAAATCCCGTATTATCATCTGTAAAAAATAGTGATGTGAATTCAGTGGTTGTGGGAGTCGTAAGTGCACTCCAGTTAGCTCCTTTGTTGGTGGTTTTTATTATTGTACCATGCTGACCGCATGAGTAGCCTGTATTAGCATTCACAAAGCTGATCGATTTTAGCGAATAGATCGTGATTGCAGGCTGCACCACCCACGAAGCCCCGTAATTATTTGAATAAAGTATAAGCCCGCCATCACCGCACACAAATGCTTCACCGGGGGAATTTATAGAAATTGAGTACAGCCCTGCCTGTGTTTGAGTGCTTATTAATTGCCATGTATCTCCGCCATTGGATGTTGTGAGAATTACACCACTATATCCTGATGCAATCCCTTTCTGCGGATCGAAAAACCTGATATCATTAATAATATCCGTTACCGGTGTAGGCAAAACAGACCAGCTATCTCCTCCATTGGTTGTCCTGATAATTTTCCCTTTCGAACCGGCGGCATAACCTGTATTTACATCACGAAAATATATGCAGTTGAAGCTTAATGAATCTACACTTTGTTTCCTGAACCAATTCAAGCCGCCATTAGTTGTCTTAATGATCTTGTTCGTATCGTTTGGGAAAGAATTACCCGCCGCATAGCCGGTAAACTCATTCACAAAACATACGCTCTTTAGATTATTTGTAATATTACTTGACTGAACTATCCAGTTTGAAACAGGCTCCTGCGTACTCACAATTTCTTCATCTTTCTTACAGCCAATGATCAGCATTGTAAGAAGCATCCAGAAAATCAAAAAGTATGACCCTATTTGGATCATTTTTTTATGAAATATATTCCCGTTCATATATTCAATTAAGCCTGCAAATTAGTTATTTTGGCTATAAATATCAATTTATTACAGTCTGAAAACTATACAATTTTTAAGAGAACATTTAGCCCGGTTTGCTTGTTTAATTAGTTAATAATGAATATATTTAAATCATAATTATAAAACTAATTATCAGGTAAAAAATGAAAACACTATCGGCTATTTTTTTATTTTTAACATTTGTTTCTTTATCTTCTTTAGCAAATTCACCGGAAAACACATTTTCCAGTGAACAGATCAAGAAGCTCTCGGGCTCATACCTGGAAGGCAAGCTTGATTTTGATAATCCTGTTATGGTTGATGTTGATAAGGATGGAGATTTTGATGCATTGAAGTTTGAAGATGGAAATGTTGCTTATTATAAAAATGTTGGCACACTTGAAAGCCCCTCATTTATTCTGGAAAATGCAAATTATGAGAAATATGAAAGAGCATTTTTCCTGGATACGAAAATGCCTTATCCTATGTTTTTTGCAGATAATGATGGTGATGGAGATATGGATATGTTTGTTGTGAAGGATAAAGTGTTTAATAACCAGCAGCAGAAATTTGAATATAAAGTTGCAAGCGCTGAAAACTCTGCAGATCTTAGTACGGGTACACTGATCACAATTATTCTGGTACTTGTAATAGTATTATTGGTATTAGCTATTGTTCATTAAACTAATTTGGATTTTGGGCAAAAAAAAGGGAGCAATGCTCCCTTTTTTAGTTTATATTTATTAAGTTATTCAATAACAACCTGCGAGGTTTCTTCAGCATCCGCCGTTGAAAGTACACAGGTATACTTGCCTTTTTGAATATTTTCTGAATTAATGCTAATCTCATAAGTGCCTGCCTTAAGATTATTATATGCGTAAGTCCTTACTAAATTCTTGTTTGAATCATATATACCCACTCTAACAAGGGAAACAGCCGGTAATTCAAATTTTATTGCATTCGGAGCACTTTGATAAATCCTGTAATTTGCATGAGTATTTACAATGCTTTCCATTCCTGCTATTGAGCCATCGGGGAAGTTAACTTCTCTAAATGACTGTGAATACAGCGTATTTGTGCCGGATATGAAACAAACTACAACTGCCAGAAAAGAAAATATTCTGATACTTCTTAAAGATTTACTTTTTTGTTGATTTAACATTAAATTTGTCCCTTTTATTGGAATTTATAGCTATTTTTACTACTTAAAAATATGAGTTCTCTATACGGTTTTCAATACCTTGTAAGTGGTATAGTATGCTTAAGTCTATTGATTATTTGTATATTCATTGAAAAATTAGCTAATTTTAGATATATTTACAAAAAATCAGGATAAATAAATGAAATTTTCGCAATATTTTTTACCTACACTAAAGGAAGTACCATCAGATGCGGTTATTCCTTCGCATATATTAATGCTTCGCTCGGGAATGATCAGGCAGCTTACCTCAGGGGTTTATTCATATCTGCCGCTCGGTCTGCGTGTGTTTCGTAAAGTGGAAAAAGTTGTAAGGGAAGAAATGAATGCTATTGGCGGGTGCGAATTTTATTTACCTGCGCTTTCTCCCAATGAGCTTTGGGCTGAAACAGGTAGGCTTGAAGATTACGGCGATGATATATTCAGAATTAAGAACAGGGAGCTTGTCTTGGCTCCAACTCATGAAGAGGTATTTACTTCAATTGCAAAACCAAACCTTATCTCATACAAACATCTCCCGCAGATGTGGTATCAGATCCAGACAAAATTCAGGAATGAACAGCGCCCAAGAGGCGGTGTATTACGCGGAAGACAGTTCACAATGAAAGACGCGTATTCCTTTGATGCTACATGGGAAGGGCTTGATGAATCATATAATAAACAGGCACAGGCTTACAGGAATATTTTTACACGCTGCGGCCTGAAATTTTTTACGGTTTCCGCATTCAGCGGAGCTATGGGAGGCAGTGAATCAGAAGAATTTATGGTCGAAGCATCTGCAGGAGAAGATACAGTTGTGCTGAATCATGATAATTCTTACGCATCAAACATTGAAGTCGCAAAGTCCTATTCAGAAAATATTGGCAGAAGAGATACAAATTTATCTCTCGAGGAATTTCACACTCCAAATATAAAAAGTATAGATGAACTCGCAGGGTTTCTTGGAATAACAGACAGATCAAGGCTTGCAAAGTCAAGGTTGTTCATAGTTCCTACCAGGACGGATATGAAAAAGAATGAATATGTACTTGCCCTTCTGTGTGGTGATGATGAAGCGAGTGAAACAAAGCTTGCGGGAATATATCCGGGAATACGCGCAGGGCATCCGGAGGAGTTAATGGAAATTGCAGGAGCAGAAGCAGGTTCAATTGGACCCGTTAATTTTAAGAATAAAGACGTAAAAATAATTGCAGATCTAAGGCTTGAAAATGCAGATGAACTTGTAAGCGGCGCATGTAAGAATGATTACCACATAAAGAATATTGACCTGAAGCGTGATGTTAAAGGTATAACGTATTTCGATATCAGAACAGTGAAGGATGGAGAGGAAACAATTGACAGGAAATCTAAACTGAGAATGACCAAGGCAATTGAGGTGGGACATATATTCAAACTTGGTACCCGTTATGCCGAGGCGCTTGGTGCCAAGTATCTGGATGTAAATGGAAAAGATAATGTTATTATTATGGGGAGTTATGGAATTGGTATTGAGCGAATTGCTGCAGCTTACATAGAGCAGAACCACGATAAAGACGGAATTATCTGGGGAGGGGAAATATCTCCTTTTCAGATTCATTTAATTAGTGTGAATAAGAAGACCGATGCCATTAAAGCTGCAGCAGAAAAATTATATAATGAACTTACCGAAAAAGGGTATGATATTCTCTTTGATGACAGGGATGATATTAGCCCCGGATTTAAGTTTAAAGATGCGGATTTAATAGGTATTCCAATGCAGTTGGTAGTAAGCGATAAAAACATGAAAAATGATGAAATAGAGGTTAAAATCAGGAAAACCGGTGAAAGAATAATGGTTAAATATTCAGATATTCTAAATAGACTACCAAATTTGATTGAAAAGTTATAAATTGTAAAGATAATTAAAATGACATTTCTAAACTTCAATTCTTAAACATATAGCATAGTTTTTACCATTCTATTTTTAAACTAAACTAATTTATTTGGGCTTAAGACTTTCTAACAGGCAGCTGTTTTCATACGGGCTTGTTATATTATTGATTGGTGCTGCCATTGGCAGTGTAAGTCTTACATATCCATATGGCAGAGATCAGGGTATCTATGCGTATGCCGGAAAGCTTTTACTTGAAGGCAAAATGAATTACAGATATGTGTTCGATCTTAAGCCTCCGGGGATTCATTTTCTATTTGCATTTATACAGCTAATAGCAGGGGAGTCAATGCTTGGCGCAAGATTTTTTGATATTGCATGGCAGTCATTTACAGGTCTTTTTGTATTTCTTATCGCATTCAGATTTTCCCGCAGTAAAATTCTTTCTCTAACCGCTGCATTCCTGTATATTTTTTTATATTTCAGGTTAGATTACTGGCATACATTGCAAACAGATGGCTCTTTAAATCTTCTATTTGCTGTTTCGGTATTACTTCTCATATCAAGTTATGAAAGCCATTCTTTCCTGAAGGTATTTTTCGCGGGTATTTTGTTTTCTGCAGCATTGTTGATCAAGTATACTATCATTTCTTTTCTGCCCCTACTCTTTATTTGTTTTCTCCTTTCAAAAAAAGAACTGTTTTCCTTACGAATTAAAAATATTTTGGCGTATAGTGTGGGTCTGCTTGTTCCGATTGCATCAGTAATTTTGCTGTATTATCTCAGCAATTCGTTAAATGAATTGATTGATCTGCAGTTTGTGCAAACACCATTGTACACAAAAATTGCATATGAAACAGAGTCAACAAAATTCATTACTGACCATATAGTAAGGTTATTTACTTATTCCGTATACAGCCCACTGATTTTGTTTTCAGTAATAGCGATAATAATAGTAATCATAAAGAAGAAAATAGATTTCGTGAATATGTTATTATTTTCATGGATTTTCTCAACAATTTTCAGTCTCATTATCCAATGGAAATTTTATTACTACCATTTTCTCGTAATAATTCCCCCGATTGTTATTGGTACGGTATATGGTTTATCACTTATCAAAGAGAATTTCAAATTAAGACCCGCAATTTACAAGCCGGTCTTCATAATTTGTTTTTTTGGGTTCATTGCATTTGGATTTAAACCGTATATCGAAAACTATTCAACCTTAAATGATTATGTCTCAGGTAAAAAAAGTTTGAATGACACATATATAAAAAATGGTTTTACCAGTGATTCAGTTTTTATGTTCAGCAAAACTTTAAAGGCAGTTGAACAGGTTAAACGGGATACTAATCCGGATGATGGAATATTTGTATGGGGATTTGACCCATTAATTTATTATCTATCAGGAAGGAAATGCGTTTCAAGGTTCATTTATAATTTCCCGCTTTTGTGGAAAGCCGAAAATAGAAGTTTCAGAAGAGAATTTATGACTGAAATTGAAACGAAAAATCCAAAAGTGATTATTGTTGCTAAAAATGACCCGTTGAAGTTTATTTCAGGTTATGATGAGGATTCAAAGCAATTGCTTCAGAGATTTCCTGAATTCAATAGTCTTATAAATTCAAAATACAGCTATAAAACAAGTGTTGATGATTATGAATTTTACGAATTGAAGAACTGGTAATGACGAAATCTCGAAATAAGAGGATAATACTGGCTTCTTCATCCCCCAGAAGGAAATTGCTTTTAAAAGCACTATTAAAGAATTTTGGATTGAAGTTTGAAGTAATACCAGCTAATATTGTTGAATATATACCTGAAAAAGTTAAAAATTTCGGTGTTTTTGCAGCAAATTTAGCTGAAATTAAAGCTTTAGAAGTATCAACCAGGAAAATAGGCATCATTTTAGCCGCAGATACGATAGTTGTGACCAACGGTAGGGTCCTGGGTAAACCCGAAGATAGGGCTGATGCTGTTAGGATGTTAAGATTATTAAGCGGAAAATCACATAAGGTATATACCGGACTTGTCATAATAGATTCAGCAACAGGAAGCATTTTTAAGACGTTTGAGGTTACTTATGTAAAATTCAGGAAGATTTCTATGAAAGAAATTGAATTTTACGTTAAGGGGGGCTCTCCAATGGATAAAGCCGGAGCCTACGGAATCCAGGATGACCTTGGAAGTACCTTTGTTGAAAAAATTTCAGGAGATTATTTTAATATAGTAGGTTTGCCGGTGCTTAAAACGTATAATGGATTGAATAAGTTCATAAATTTAATAGGTTAATTGTTCCAGAAATATAAGAAGAAAATAATATTCTCAGTTGTATTAGGGGCGGTGGTTTTCCTGGGCTTAAGTATTTATGCGAATTTTAATGAGCTTATCGAAGCGTTTGCTCTGTATAACTGGCTGATGTTTCCTGTGATTCTGATTCTTTCCTTGTGTAATTATATGTTCCGTTTTTGGAGATGGGAATATTATACAAAAACACTTGATATTAAGATTGAACGAAAGATGAGTTTTTTGATCTTTTTATCATCATTTATTATGTCAGTTACACCGGGAAAAATAGGTGAGGTTTTTAAATCATATTTATTGAAGGAGCAAAACGGAACTCCCGTTAGCAAAAGCGCTCCAATAGTATTCGCTGAGAGGATTACAGATTTCTTATCACTTGTACTCTTAAGTATGGCAGGCGCTTTAATGTTTGGATACGGTACCAAGCTTATTATCGGATTCGGTGTTTTTTTTATAGTTCTGGTTTTTGTAATAAGTAATAGAAAATTATCTTATTTTATTATTGGCTTTATGAAGAAATTGAAATTTGTATCCAGGGTATCCGGCAAAATTTATACTGCATATGACAGCATATATCAAATGGTAAGATTTAAGGAATTAATTATAACCATTATTTTAAGTATTTTCGCATGGTCATTTGAGTGTTTAAGCTTTTATTTGGTCATAAACGGTTTTTCGGTAATTGGCGCGCCTCATATTGATATTTTTATTGCGACATTTGTATATGGATTTGCTACAATTGCGGGTGCAATTACTATGCTTCCGGGTGGTTTAGGAGCTACTGATGCCAGTATAACAGGTTTATTGGTTTTGCTCTCTATTCCAAAGAGTGTTTCAGTTGCAGCTACGCTGATAATAAGAGCAGCAACTTTGTGGTTTGCTGTGATTGTTGGCATAGTTGCAGTTATGTTTTACCAGAAGATTTCACATAAAAATATAAATGAAATAGTTCTGGAATCTTAATCATTATTAATATTATGGAAAGAAAAATTCGCGTTATCATTGCAAAAGCAGGACTTGACGGCCACGATAGGGGCGCGAAAGTCATTGCAGCGGCATTCAGGGATGCAGGAATTGAAGTGATCTACCTCGGACTCAGGCAAACACCCGAAATGATAGTAGAAGCTGCCTTACAAGAAGATGCAGATGCAATTGGAATTAGTATTTTAAGCGGAGCTCACATGACTGTATTCAAGAAGATACTCGACCAGATGAAGACCAAACAGCTTGATAATGTTCTGTTATTCGGCGGCGGGATAATCCCAAAGGAAGATATTTCGAAATTGAAAGATATTGGAGTTGGTGAGTTATTTACTCCGGGCACTCCTACTCATGAGACTATAGCGTATGTTAAAGGCTGGGTAAATGAGCACAGGGCTTTAGAAGTTTAATTAATTTTTAAAAATATTTTATTATAATGGCGATTAAATTTGGAACTGATGGCTGGAGAGCAGTCATTGCAGATGAATATACTTTTGAAAATTTGAAGAAAATTTCAAAAGCTACGGCTATTGCTTTTTCGGGTCACCCTAAAATTAATAACGGGATTGTTATCGGTTATGATACAAGGTTTCTTTCGAAAGAATTCGCTGAATGCTCGGCGGAAGTTTTTGCTAATCATGGTGTAAAAGTATATATCACAGATACATTTGTTACGACTCCAACTGTTTCACTCTTAAGCAGGGATAAGAATCTTGCATATGGTGTTATGATTACATCGTCACATAATCCGGCAAAATATAATGGGTTTAAGTTAAAGGATGAATTTGGCGGTTCAATGGGTCCGGTTCACCTTGAAAAGATAGAAGTAGTTTTAAACGAAAATAAAAGTTTTGATTATGGCAGTAAATCATTTGAGGAGCTTTTAGATTCAGGTAAAATAGAATATGTTAAAGGGAAAGAGTATTATATAAATACTCTTAAAGTAAAGATCGATACTGAGGTCATAAAAGCTTCAGGTGTAAAAATAATATACGATGCTATGTTCGGCTCAGGGCAGGGGATGATGGATGGTTTGATAAACATTAGAGCAATCAGAAGCGAAGTTAATCCTTCGTTTGGCGGCTCAAGTCCGGAGCCTGTTTTAAAGAATCTTTCCTTGATCTCAAAAGAAATAAAAGAAGGAAACTACGATATCGGTATTGTAACCGATGGTGATGCAGATAGAATAGCGATCTTTGATGAACACGGTGAATTTGTTGATGCCCAGAAAACATTCGCGCTATTGCTGACCTACCTGATAAATGAAAAGAAAATGACGGGCGGTGTGGTTAGAGGTTTTTCATCAAGCGAGCTCATAAAAAAAATATGCGATGAATATGGAATAAAATTATATACAGTACCAATTGGCTTTAAGTACATTTCAGAACTGATGATAAAGGAAGATATACTAATTGGCGCAGAAGAAAGCGGTGGTATTGGCCTGAAGAATCATCTGCCCGAAAGAGATGGTATATTCAACGGGATGATGTTTTCGGAAATGCTTGCCGTAAAGAAAAAAAAGCTCAGTGACCTTATTATTGATATCGAAAATAAATATGGAAAATATTATTATAAAAGAATTGACCAGCATTTATCCAATAATGAACTGAAATCGGAACTAATTGAGCTCACAAAAGGATTAAAAGAAGTTGCGGGGTTAAAGGTTGTTTCCATCGATACCTTGGACGGGTGCAAGTTAATTTTTGAAAATGGATGGCTGCTTGTAAGGGCATCAGGTACAGAACCTTTGCTCAGAATCTACACTGAAACTTTTGGCGAAAATAAAACAGAAGATATCCTGAGTGATATTACTAAAAAGTTTAAAATATAAAATATGAGAATTAAGTTAAATTTCACTTTATTCATTTTGCTTTTTCTTTCGAATGCAGTTTTGCATTCGCAAATTAATACAAATGATAAAAATCCGTCGAATCAAAACAATGCCTCTAAACAGTTGGATATGAATTTTAATACATCAAAAATGGATCTGCAGAATTTTGATATATTAAAACAAATTGAACCTTCTTCGGGTACCGGAACAATTTATAATGACCAGTTGATGGAAGGAGCAATTGACGCTAATAAATATGTTGTGGGTCCTAATGACATATTTTCCCTTGGTATCTGGGGTATTGTTAATACTCCAATGCCGCTTGCTGTCAGTCCGGAAGGATCATTGATAATACCCTCAGTGGGTGAAGTGAATGTATCTGGCTTAACTTTAACAGAAGCAAAAAGTAAGGTAATATCCGCGGTGAAGAAAAGATTTATTTCGGCTGAAATTACTTTAACGCTGGTATCACCCCGTAGATTCATCATAACCGTAACCGGTGTCGGACAGGGAAACTACCCTACCTCAGCGATTATGAGAGCTAGCTCTATTATCTCATTCATATTCAGTGATAGTGTTTCCCTGGTTAAATCAGGAACGATGCCGGGTGAAAGAGGTAATTTTAGTTTTAGGAATATTATTCTAAAAAGAAAAAATGGTGAAATTCGCAAAATTGACCTTTATAAATACTTCGCCACACAGGATGAAAAATATAATCCCTTCTTAAGAGAAGGTGATGTTATAACTCTTCAGAAATATGATTGGGAAGGCAGATTTCTTGCAATTCAAGGAGCGGTTCAATATCCGGGATTATTTGAATATATTGAAGGAGATGATTTGGAAACTGCTATACAACTTGTGCGTGGAGTAACCTCGGTTGCCAATATGGATAGTATTATCATTTCCAGGCTCGACCCATCCGCTACAAAAATGGATAAAATGATAGTTAGTTACGAGGATAATAAAAGATTAAAACTTGAAGCAAATGACAGGATTTATGTAAACGCGTATGCCGAGCAGCGCAGGGATTTTAAAGTCTATGTTCTTGGAGAAGTAGTTAGGCCCGGGAATTATCCAATTACATCGAATACAACGAAATTATCTGACATAATATTTGAAGCAGGAGGTACATTACCCAATTCATATTTGCCAAATTCTGAAGTTTATAGAAAACTTGACACATTTTTTATACAGACTAAGAATCGTGATACACTTGAAAATGTATATACAAGAAGATTAAACGATATTGTATCTAACAAAGAAGAAAGAGAAAGTTTTGATAATGATTTGCTTTATAAGATTGGAAGAGTCAATGTTGATTTTGAAAAACTTTCTGAAGGAGATAAATCACAGGATATAACCCTTAAAGACGGCGACATCATCTATATAGCAGATAATAAAAAAGAAGTTTATGTCTATGGTCAGGTTAACAGACCTGGGTTTGTACCATACAAAGAAGGAGCCGATGCTGATTATTATGTAAATGCAGCGGGCGGATATGGAGAGCGGGCAGATGAAGATGAAGTGAGGGTCATTAAGTTTAAAACGCGTGAATGGCTCGAAAAGGATGAAGCAAAGATACAATCAAGTGATTTTGTGTATGTACCACGTGTAATTAAGCGTGATTTTGCATACGATATAGATTTAATATCAAAAGTGGCAGGTGTAATAGTAAGTGTTTTAACATTAACGTTAGTTGTAATTCAATCACAGAAGTAAGGAGAATAGTTGGAAGAAACAATTGAAAGCAAAAATAATAATAAAAACGAGAAAATATATAAAGAGGATGATAGTTCTTTATCAATTCTGGATCTAATTTATGTATTTATAAAATATAAAACGAAGATCATAATTTTCACTCTTATCTTCATGATAATTTCGATTATCTTATATTTCTTTGTCTTTGATCTTATTTATTATTCTACTGCCTCGGTAAAGAGCACAGGCAAGTCATCTTCACTGCTATCATCAATCGCAGATTTTGGTGACTTGCAGGATTTGGATCCCTTTTCAGTTGGAGGTAAATCGGCAAAAGAGTTGGCTGTTTATGAAGATATACTTAAGAGCAGAAGGTGTATTGAACCACTGATAGACAAGTTTGACTTGATGAAGGATGGTGACTATAGATTTAAAGAGGATGCAATTAAAGATTTTACGGATAACAAATTAGTTACAGAAAAAGCAAAATTATCAGGGATTATGGAATTGGGAGTATATTATAAAGACCCTGTAATTGCTAAAGAGATGGTTGAGTTTTTGTTGAGCCAATTGGACAGAATAAACATTGAAATGAACGTGCAAAGTGCGAAAAATAACAGAATCTTTATTGAGAATAGATATAATCAATCAAGATTGGACTTAACGCATGCAGAAGATTCGTTGAAAGATTTTCAGATGATTTATGGTGTGGCCCCTGATCTTCAAATTAAAGCATCTGCACAATCAGTGTTTACATTAGAAGCAGAATTGAAAGCTGAAGAAGTAAAGCTAGATGTCATTAGGAAAATATTAAGTGCAGATCAACCTGAAGTAAAATTGCAGGAAGCTAAAGTTTCTTCATTAAGAGATAAGATTACATCCATAAATACCTCGACAGATTTGAATGATTTCTTAAGATTGGGTAATTCACCCCAAATTGCAATTTCTTTTCTAAGATTACAAAGAGAACTCGAAATCCAGCAAAAAATCCTCACTTTTTTGTTGCCTTTATATGAACAGGCTAAAATTGAGGAAAAAAGAGAAACTCCTACTATTATTGTTCTTGATCAACCTTATATAGCGGAAAGAAAATCTAAACCAAAAAGACTTACCATGGTTGTTTTCTTTACTGTATTTGGTTTTGTAGCTTCATTTGTTCTAAGTGGTATACATTACCGATATAGAATTTTTAAGCAAAGTGATATGTATAAGAAAATAATTAATAAATAATTTGGTATTAAGAAATAGATTAATTTTAACTTTACCAATTGTAGGCTATTTTGCTGTATTCTATAAAAGCACGTGGCTACCAGGTAATAAGTTTTTTCTAAATACTTCTTTTTATATTGTTATTCTGTTTACAATTGTAACTTTTCTCTTCTTTGTAGATTTTTCTATTGTAGAATCCAAATTCAGATTATTTAAGAGAGAAAATAGAATTTTCATTTTATTAGCAGCTGTCTTTTTGATATCAAGTTTTGTGTTTAATCCAGGGGAATTCAAAAGTGTTTACTATACTTCTTTTTATTTAGCGTACATCTTTAATTTCTTAATCTATTTCATTATTGTCCCCATACTTATAATTAACAATAAGGATCTATTCTACAAAATGCTTTATGCTATATCTTTTTTCAGCCTCTCTTTTAGCCTAATAGGCGTCCTATTCCTTTTTTTGGGGGTTGCTACAGAAGTCAGGTTTGTAGGTAAAGTGACCTCAATAATGGTTCATCCTAATTTTGTGCCTTCAGTAACTTTAATTGGATTATTCTCAACACTGTTAATTATTCATATAACTCATAAATCCCAGCTCAACAAGAAAGTTTTCTTTTTAATCTCTTTTTTGATACAATTTCTGGCTTTATTCTTGAGTTATGCCAGAGATGGAATGATTGCATTTGTAGCTGGCCTGGGTGTTTTTTATTTTTTAACGTACCGAAAATATTTTTTGTATACTTTGCCACTTTCGATAGTTATTGTCCCTTTGTTTATTTTTGAATTTGTTAAATCAAAAGGTTTCATATCTTTCTTTTCACGATTTTTATTGCTGATTCCTGCATATTATCTTTTAATCTCAGATAAAGTGAGACTATTATGGGGTTATGGAGCATCGAATGCTACTGACATGTATGTGAAATACAAAATCATGTATAATATTCTCGAAGACGTAAACAGCCCTCATAACGCATATATATCATATGTTCTAATGTATGGTCTGATATTTACAATTATATTCCTTTATTTCATTTTCTCAATATTGTTCAAAGGAGCTAAATATGTTTGGAAAAATGAGGATCATAACGAAAAAGTGATAGTCTCGGCATTCATAAGTACCTCAATTGCTTATCTCGTTATTAATCTTTTTGAATCTCACCTTGCTATGGCTCATCTTACAATGATGCACCCTTTTTTGCTTTTTTTAGGGCTATTATTTTTCTCCTTAAAGAACCAATCTTTTTTGAAATATTTCAATGAATCAAGATCTTGACAATTACAGCAATCATTGTTTGAATGAATAAAGATGATGAAAAAATATTCATTAGTATAATAGTACCTACATTTAACAGAAGCAAACTTCTTAAGGCGACAATTCAAAGCATTTTTGGTCAAACTCATCAATATTTTGAGCTTTTGATTGTTGATGATGGATCTACAGATGATACGAAAAGTATTATAGAAGAAATCAATGATAAACGTATTAGATATTTTAACGTTGGAAGAACCAAAGACATTGCAAAAGTAAGGAATTTTGGTCTGAAAAATTCTAATTCAGAATATGTTGCTTTTTGCGATGATGATGATTTGTGGCAACATGACAAACTCGAAAAGCAGGCCAGGTTACTTGTGAAATATGATTTTATATGTACTGGTGCTGAGCTCATTGATGCTGATGGTGCTAAAATCAATATTAATAAACATGCTTGTTCTTTCCAACACCAGACTTTCAAGATTTATGATCTATTAATTGGAAATTTTGTAATTACATCTTCAGTATTGTTCAAAAAAGACAAGGATAATTATTTATTTCACGAAAGTGATTCCATAAATTCAGCCGAAGATTATGAATTGTGGCTAAAAATTGCTGAGAAAAACGAGATTATGAAAATTGATGAACCTCTGGTATTATTTCGGAAACATGAAAATACTAGTACCTTTGATACAAGTACTGTATATATAGGAATACTTAATTCTGTAATAAGAATATTGAGCAAATATAAGTTTGATAGCAACAAAAAAATATCTAATTATGCGAAATATGGGATATACACAACTCGTAAAGTCCTTATGAATACACTTTTTGCCAATAAAAAATTAGTTTCATTTATTGAAACTTTGATAAAAACATCATTAGCATTATTTGATTTCAGGTTTCTAGTGTTTTATTTTAAAGTGATTAAAAAAAATAACAACTAAAAGATTCTCAAAAGGTGAATTTATTAAAGATCTGATCAAATCAACTTCTAAACTGTCTGTTTCGGCAATTACAAATGTGCTCTTATCTATAGCTAGGACGAAAATTATTGCTATATCTATAGGTGTCACCGGACTGGGTGTTTTATCACAATTCTATAATATTTCTGGATTATTATCTGCAATTATACCTATAGGTACAATGGGGCTTCTTAAGTATTTTTCTGAATACACTGCAGAAAAAGAATATTCAAAAGTAGCTTATTTATTAAAACTCTTCACTTGGTTAAATCTACCAATTGTGTTATTGATTTCAGTAATCCTGTTAGTCTACAGCAATGAACTTTCAATTTTCTTATTCAAAGACAGTTCTTATTCATATTGTTTTGTTTTCTATGCTATTGCCGTACCTTTAAGCATGTTTGCAAGTTTAACTGATACTTATTTCAGAGGAATTAGGGATGTAAAAAAATATGTTTTGTATTCAATCCTGAACTCTACATTAAGTTTTATATTCTTCATTTGGCTTTTATTGACATATGGAATAATTGGCGCGATTGTTAGTATTTCAATAAGCTGCATTGTCGGAATTACAATAGGATATTTAATTCTCAAGAAGAATGGAAAGCTTGTAAACTTCAAAGAAGTAAAGAAGATAGATAACGGGACTGTAAAAATTATTGTCAAACTTGGCCTCGTCATGATGCTGCTGGTTGCAATTCAACAGCTGGTGTTTTTATTTATCAGGTCTGTTTTAGCAACTAATCTTGGCTTACACGAAGTCGGAATTTTTCAAAGTGTATATGGGATATCAAATAATTATTTTGCTTTGTTTTTAGGGGTTCTAGGCACATATAGCATTCCGTTAATATCGACTCATAAAGCCAAAACAGAAACAGTCGAAGAAATCAACAGAACTTTAAAATTGCTTTTATTGGTATATACCCCGTTGGTCATGGTATGCTTTTCCCTAAGGTATATAATAATAGCTATATTTTACACATCTGATTTTTTTCAAGCTGCTGATATTTTGTTTTATCAATTGTTAGGCGATTTCACAAAAGCTATAAGCTGGGTTTTTGGCTTATGGTTGATTCCATATTTTAAAACTACTTTTCTTATGATTTTTGAAATAATAAATAACCTAGTATTTGTAATTATTTTTTATTATTTATTGATATTTAAAAATTATGGCATTGAATCAGTTTCAATCGCATATTTAGCCGCATTTATTATACATATGATTTTGAATTTTTATTACTTAAGAGCCGGTCTCTCGTTTACATTTATGAATAATAACTTGAAATCAATTTCAATATCCTGTACGGCAATATTGTGTATCTTTTTAATATCAAAATATTACATAGTTCTAGGCTATGTCCTGTTGCCATTTGTTATGTTAATTTGGTTGACCCTGGTTATCAAAAAAAATGATTTATTACAATTAAAGTCAATGTTTTTGGCTTACGTTAAAAAGTAGTTGCAGAGCAAAAAACTAATAAAAAATGTAAGAATGTTATGGTAAAAGGTTTTATTAAAAAAATTATAGGTAAAAAAAAATATAACTATCTTATCGACCTTAAATTGAAGAAAAATGCCTTATTCAATTATGGTAACAAGTATGAGTGTCCTGTATGCAGTTCAAATGTAAGGAGGTTTTTACCTGGTGGCCTGGATGTTGAAATAATTAGAAAGCTTCAAATTGTTGGTGCGGGAAGATTTGATAATCAAATATGTCCTGTATGCAAGTCTTTTAACCGTGACAGATTGCTAATACTTTTCCTAAGGAGAAAGACGGACATTTTCAAAAAGAAACTGAAACTTCTGCATATTGCCCCTGAAAAAGGAATTCAAAGAATATTTAAGATTTCGAATAATATTGATTATTTAAGTGCAGATTTAGATTCTAGTTTGGCTGATATAAAAATGGATATTACTGATATTAACTTTCCTGAAAATAGTTTTGATATTGTTATTTGTAATCATGTTTTGGAGCATATCCCTGAAGATATGAAGGCAATGTCTGAAATAAGGCGAATTATCAGGCCTAATGGCTGGGCTATTCTTCAAGTTCCAATTTCATATGTATTGAAAAATACGTATGAAGATTTTTCAATTCTTGATCCGAAAGAAAGAGAAGAGCATTTTGGTCAAAATGATCATGTAAGAATATATGCAATTGATTATCTTGATAGGTTAAGAGCTTCCGGACTGGATGTTACATCGGTGGAAACAGGAGAGTATTTAACTGATGAAGAAATTTCACGTTTCGGAGTGATAGGTGAAGAAAAAATATTCTTTTGCACTGTTGTTAAATAGTTTTAAAGATTATTTATGCTGAAGAAAATGACCAATACGAAATACAAGCTTCTATTCATTACACACAGCTATGCTATGACTGGCGGCGCTGAGGATGAATTTGAAAGATTGTTGAAGTACTTCTCTTCTTTTCCTGATAAGTATGAAGTACACGGAATGTTCCCTAAGGGCGAAAGATCACTGCTCTATTCAGCTTATTGCAGCAAATTCGGATACTATAAGTACGGACATTTGCCTGTAACTTATGATGGAATTATTCCATACATCAAATACTGCTTAAAATCCATTATCCAGATCTTTCAAATAGTCAAATTTGCTTATTCAGAAAAATACGACCTTGCTCTCATAAACGTTGTTGTTCTTTTATGGCCTGTCATTGCACTGAAAATACTTTTGATTAAAGTTGTTGTGTTTGTCAGAGAAGATATTTATCCCGTTTGGCTGAGACATACAATATACAAGTTATTCGGATGGCTGATAGATTACTTTATTCCTAATTCGGACACGAAATTAAAAGATATCCGTTTGACTACAGGTAAACAGAAATGCTCCAGGATTTATCCGGCAATAGAGGAAATTATAGATCCTGATCTATCAGGCTTGGAAGATAAACTTGGTAAAGAAAACTTCAATAGGTTGATAACAAAAGATGTGTTTAGATTTATAAATCCTGCAAGAATTCTAAAAAAGAAAAATCAGTTACTTATATTAAGAGCATTGAATGAAATTAAAACTTCAAGCACAGGGAAAATTCCACAAATTGTATTTTTAGGATACTTTGACCCTAAGGATGAATATACTGGAATAATTTTGGATTATATCGATGAAAAAGAATTAAAAGAACACGTCATTTTCCTGGGTGAAGTAGAAAGAAAATATCTCTATAAGGTTTATAGTCTAATTAATTCTGTAGTTATTTCATCTTTAAGTGAAGGTATGCCGCTTGTTATGGTAGAAGCATTCAGATTCGGTAAACCATTCATTTCAACAAAAGTTGGAGGAATACCTGAAGTTGTAACTAATCAGGTTTCAGGAATTTTAGTAGATTTTGACCCTACTGATTTGAGCAAAGCCATGACAGAATTAATGGGTGATTCTGTATTATATGAAACTATAAAGAAAAATGCTTATAACATTTATCTTCGTAACTTCAAATTAGACCAAATCCTCAAAAATACAGAAAGTGTTATTGTAGATTTACTTAATGGCAAGAATTAGTAAAAGTGGCAAATTTAATATGAATCTTTAACTAAATTATGAAAGTTAAAACTCCAATTGATGAAGAAGCTTCTTAAGAAAATCTATTTTGGAATAATAAAGTTCGTTTTGCCTTCCAATTTTTTATTCATTTTTGAGGGCTACTGTCCCTGTTGCGAAAAAAAAGTGATTTTCAAATCAACTAATAGCTGGTTAAGGGATAACTTCTATTGTACGAATTGTTATTCAATCCCAAGAGAACGCGCTTTAATGCTGGTTCTTGAAAAGAATTTTCCTAATTGGAAAGAACTGACCATACATGAATCTTCACCTGAGAACAGGGGAGCCAGCCTAAAACTAAAAAAATTCAGTAAAGATTATATAGCATCGCAGTTTTATAGCAATCACAAACCCGGAGAATTAGTAAATAATTTTATAAATCAGAATCTGGAAGAACAGACTTTTAATGATAATAGTTTTGACATTGTCATAACACAAGACGTATTTGAACACGTTATGAACCCTGATAAAGCTTTTGCGGAAATTGCCAGAACATTGAAACCAGGTGGTGCGCACATTTTTACTGTTCCATTGGTAAACAAATTCTCAGCAACAGAAAGATGGGCTGAATTGGACGGGAATTCAAAATTGAAATTTCTGAAGGAACCTGAGTATCATGGAAATCCAATAGATCCCCAAGGCTCACCTGTAACTATGCATTGGGGTTATGATATTGTTGAATATATAAAAACGTCTTCGGGATTGGGTACTGAGATAGTATATTTGAATGATCTCAATTATGGTATTAGTGCAGAATATATCGAAGTTCTTATTACAAGGAAACCGCAGAACAATAAGGGTAACTAAATCCAAATGCCATCAAAAGTTAAGATAATTACATTCTATTTGCCTCAATATCACGCAATTCCAGAAAATGACCTATGGTGGGGGAAAGGATTTACCGATTGGAAAAATGTTAAGAAATCTAAGCCAAGGTATTTCGGGCATTACCAGCCGCAAATACCTTCTGAACTTGGATACTATGATTTGACTGATGAGAAGTCCAGGAATTCACAAGCAGAACTTGCCAAAGAATATGGAATTACCGGCTTTTGTTATTATCACTATTGGTTCAATGGTAAAATGCTGCTTGAAAAACCTTTTGATGAAGTCCTTCAATCAAAAAAGCCCGATTTTCAATTCTGCCTCTGTTGGGCCAACGAAAATTGGACAAGAAGGTGGGATGGTCTGGATTCAGAAATTCTGATGGAACAAAAATATGAGGACTATAACGCCGAAGAACATATAAATTGGCTGTCAAATGCTTTTAAAGATGCCAGGTATATAAAAGTAAATGGTCGCCCCTTGTTTCTTATATATAATGTGAACAGCATTCCCAACCTTAAGGAAAGAGTTGGACAATGGAGAGAGTTTACAAAAAAGAATGGCTTTAAAGATATTTATTTGTGCACTGTAAAGAGCATTCATAACAGGCTTACAGATGCCGAAGCAATAAATGTTGGATTTGATGCAGTTGTCGAATTTATTCCGGGGTCAAGCAGCGTAATACCCCGAAAAATTATGGGTTATCCAAGGTATTATTTTTATAAGTCAATTAATATTCTTTTGGATTGCTTTAAACTGAGTAAATATTTTAAGAAACTGCCATTAACAATTATTCAGGACTACAGAAAATTTGCTTTATCGAATATAAATAGAAAGAAATCGCCTTATAACGTTTTTCCTTGTGTTATTCCCAGCTGGGATAACAGTGCCAGAAAAAATTTATCAGCCTCAATACAGAATAATGATCCGGAGCTTTTTAAACAATGGCTTAATAGCAGCATTAAAGAAGTTAGCGAAAATCCTGACGACGAAAAAATCGTTTTTATCAATGCGTGGAATGAATGGGCTGAGGGGTGTCACCTTGAGCCTGATCTCAGAAATGGTAGAATGTTCCTGGAAGCTGTAAAACAGGCCCTTGAAATGGAGAGTTCTTCGAACTGAAAATATTCATAGAAATTGATCAGTTGTGATCTGGATTAATTGTTCGAAATAAATTATAACCAAAAGTGATGAGCATAAGTTTGATTATTGTAAATTTCGATGTCTACGATAATTTATATCATGCATTAAAAAGTATAACGGCTGTAAATGCTGTTTTTAAATATGAAATTGTTGTTGTTGATAATCAACCGCAGCAAACCAGTATTGATAAAATAGCTGCAGACTTCCCAAATGTTAAATATATTAAACAACCTTTTAACCTAGGTTTTGGCAGAGCTAATAATGTTGGTGCTAAAAATTCAGATTCTCAATACCTTTGCTTTTTGAATCCTGATACAATTTTGACAGAGGACTTTATTTCTCCTATTCTGGAATTTATGGAAAAAAATGAAAATGTTGGAGTCTGTGCCCCTATGCTCGTCTATGAAGATAGATCGTATCAATCTTCTGTAGGTTTTAGAATGGGACTCATTTATGAGTTTATGGAGGCGACGATGTTAATTGAAATTTACAGAAAGATCCTAAAACGAAAATATCTGAAATTAAGACAAAATCACATACCGGTTCGTGTCGGTTGGGTCAGTGGGGCATGTATGACTGTAAAAAGATCAGTTTTCGAAAAAGTTGGTGGCTTTACTGAGGATTATTTTCTGAATTATGAGGATATTGATATATGCAGGAAAATAGAAGATGCCGGGTACTTAAACTATTATTTTCCGTTTTTAGAATGTATACATCTTGATCATAAGAGTTTTGAAAGGAATTATGAGCTTCTTGTATTTTCCAGATACGAAAGCAGGTTAATTTATGCGAATTTACACTACAATATTCTAACACGAATATTGGTAAGATTAATACATATTAACGGATTAATTTTAAGACTTTCCACTTCTTGGATATTATTCCGCGGGAGCGAAAAAAAAGGCCGTTTTTCAGGTTATTTTAAATCATTAAAATTATATATTGGTGTAAAGCCATAAGTTACCCTTCAATGTAATATTAATTTTTTCACTGTTTTTATATAATTTTAATCACATTTTACATGTTATTATGGAATTAAGTATCATTATTGTCAATTATAATGTATATCAGGATGTAATTATCTGTATAAGCAGTATTTACAAGTATTTACGAGATATAGATCTTGAAATAATTGTTGTTGATAATAACTCTTCGGATAGGTCCATTGTTGAATTAAACAATGTTTTTAAGAATGTAAAATTAATTCTTTTACCGGAAAATATGGGCTTTGGAGCAGCAAATAACGCTGCAATGAAGATCGCAAAAGGTAAATTCTTTTTCTTGGTGAATCCTGATATTATCTTTAATGATGGGTCACCCTTAAATATGTTAGAGTACATTAAAACCCATGAAAACATTGGAGCTATTGGTCCTGTTCAAATAAAACCGGGCTTGGGAATTGAATATTATTATACGTTTTTCCCAAGTTTATACTCACGATTTGCCCAGGAATTTTTTTTGTATATGACTGCACCACTTATGCGTTACAGATTTTTTAAGTTTTGGGATGATAATATTGCCCGGAATGTTCCTTTTAAAGTTGACTGGGTAATGGGCTCTGCATTAATGGTGAGAAGTGAAATTTACGAAAAAACAGGCAGCATGGATGAAGCTTTTTTCCTTTATGAAGAAGAAACAGAGTGGCAATACAGGAT
>JBDTNV010000025.1:0-26832 GCA_039933555.1 Ignavibacteria bacterium | reverse complement strand
TTGATTTTCTTAAGAAAAATGAGTATTTTTGTAAATATGGGGACATTTCAGAATGTTCTTTAAGGTTCTTTCTCAGGATAAAAGCTGTAAAGCAAGAGTTTCGGAAATCACCACCTCACATGGTACTTTTCAGACTCCTATTTTTATGCCCGTTGGCACTCAGGCAACTGTAAAAGCAATTGAGCAGCGAGAGCTTGTTGAAATAGGGACGCAAATAATACTCGGCAATACTTACCATTTGTATTTAAGGCCCGGAATCGAGGTCTTAAATAAAGCAGGTGGCCTGCATAAATTCATGAACTGGAACAAGCCTATATTAACAGATAGCGGCGGGTTTCAGGTTTTTAGTTTATCAGGCTTAAGGAAAATTTCAGATGAAGGCGCTGAATTTAAATCTCACCTCGATGGCAGCATGCACATGTTCACACCTGAAAAAGTTGTGAACATACAAAGAATGATAGGCTCCGATATTATGATGGTGCTGGATGAATGCCTCGAAAATCCGGCTGAGTACAGCAAGGTTGAAAACTCAATTAAGCTAACGTGTGATTGGGCTAAGAGAAGCAGAATTGAATTTAAAAACACTGCTCCTTTATATGGCGCAGAACAGTTTCAGTTCGGAATAATTCAGGGCTCAACTTATAAGGATTTAAGAAAACGCTCTGCTTTAGAGCTAACAGATTTAGAATTTGATGGATATGCGATCGGTGGTCTTGCTGTAGGTGAAGAAAATGAAGTGATGTACGATATTGTTGAGCATACAACGGAATTCATGCCTCAGGATAAGCCAAGATATTTAATGGGCGTTGGTACCCCCGAAGACCTGCTTAATGCCATTGAGCGCGGTGTTGATATGTTTGATTGTGTAATGCCCACGCGTAATGCAAGGAATGCGACTGTGTTCACAAGTACAGGTAAGCTAAGGCTCCGTAATCTTGAAAATAAGTTTAATTTCGGAAGCATTGACGATGAAGTTGAAAGCTACACATCAAAGAATTTTACACCAGCATATTTAAGGCACTTGTTCATGGCTGATGAAATGTTAGCCGCGCAGCTCGCAACAATTCATAATTTAAGGTTTTATCTTAACCTTGTTGAAAAGTCAAGGGAAGCAATACTCGAAAACAAGTTCACAGAGTTTAAAAAAGATTTTTTATTAAAGTATAATTCAAAAGATTAAAGTAAGTTTAAAAAAAGTTTAACATTTAATTAAGGAAGGTATTCTAAATTGACATATTTATTTTTTATATTACAGGCGCCATCAGATGGCGGAATTGCAAGTATGGTAAGCTCCCTGCTTCCGTTCTTACTCATTATTGTTGTATTCTATTTTCTTATCTTAAGGCCTCAGCAGAAGAGACAGAAAGAAAGACAGAAGCTGCTTGAAGGCGTGAAAAAAGGCGATAAAGTTATTACATCCGGCGGTATTCACGGAACAGTTGAAGGACTCGAAGATGATTCTATTTTGGTTAAGATCGCTGATAATGTCAAAGTGAAGATGGATAAATCAGCTATTGGCACAATTGTTGGCTTAACTGACCAGGGAAAAAAGAAAAATTAAAATCAGCTCCTTATTAACAAAGGAAAATTATTGTGGCGTTTATAATATCGCCACATTCTATTTATGAAACTCGAGAAAATAATTACGAAACAAAAAGATATCGTTCAAAACGGTAAGTTCAAGTTCAGCAGTATTGAGTCTGCGGTTGCTGATTTCAAAAAAGGCAAATGCATAATTGTAATTGATGATGAAGACAGGGAAAATGAGGGTGACCTTATTTATTCCGCTGAAAAATCAACACCTGAACTTGTAAATTTTCTTATTAAATACACAAGCGGTGTGATCTGCGTCCCAATGGAAGATGACAGGCTAAAAGAGCTAAAGCTTAATATGATGACAGCCCACAATACTGCGCTGCATGAAACAGCTTTCACCATTAGTGTAGATTATATCCACGGCACATCAACGGGAATTTCAGCATCTGACAGGAACAAAACCATATTGGGCCTCGTTAATAAAAAAACTAAGCCCGAAGATCTCGGCAGACCCGGACATGTATTTCCGCTGAGAGCATTTCCAGGCGGTGTACTTCGCAGGGCCGGGCACACAGAAGCAGCAGTTGATCTGGCAAAACTTGCAGGTCACTATCCGGCCGGTGTATTGTGCGAGATAATAAAAAAAGACGGCGAGATGGCGCGTGTACCTCAGTTGTTTGAGCTGGCAAGAAAACATAAGCTGAAGATCATAACCATTAAAGACCTTATCAATTACAGGCTTGAACGGGAAGTTCTTATTGAAAAAATTGTAGATGTAAATCTGCCGACAAGGCACGGTTCATTCAGACTTCATATGTTTAAGAACCTGCTGGATAATAAGGAGCACTTAGCGCTTGTTAAAGGTGTAATTGACCCTAAAAAACCTATTTTGGTAAGGGTTCACTCCGAGTGCTTGACCGGTGACCTGCTGGGCTCATTAAGGTGCGATTGCCAGGACCAGCTGATAAAATCACTTAAGATAATTGAGCATGAGCGAAACGGAATAGTATTATATATGCGCCAGGAAGGCAGGGGCATTGGGCTGGCTAACAAGTTGAAGGCATATAAGCTTCAGGATGAGGGCGCTGACACTGTTGAAGCCAACGAAGCGCTGGGCTTTAAGGCTGACCTGCGCGATTACGGCATTGGCGCGCAGATATTAAGAAGCCTTGGTGTAAAGAAAATGATACTGCTTACCAATAATCCCAAAAAGGTAGTTGGCCTAAAAGGTTATGGACTTGAAATTGTGAAACGTGTACCAATTGAAATACCCGCAAATTCGATTAACGAAAAATATTTAAAAACTAAACGCGATAAGCTTGGGCATTTACTGCTAATCAACAAAAATCAGGAGAATTAATATATTATGGATTCAAAAACCAAAAGTTTCGTATATTTAACCAAGGATAGACTGCATGAGCTTGAAACAGAGCTTAATGACCTGAAACAAAGAGGCAGGAAAGATATCGCTGAGAAGATCGCTGAAGCAAGGGCGCATGGTGATCTTAGCGAAAATGCCGAGTATGATGCGGCAAAACATCAGCAGGAACAGCTTGAAATGCGAATTGCAAAGTTTGAAGAGATCCTCTCAAGAGTGAAAATTATTTCGCCGGATGATCTTCCCAATGATAAGATATATATTCTGCATAACGTAAAGCTTAAGGACCTTAAAACAAAGGAAGAATTTACATATAAGCTTGTATCACCCGAAGAAGCTGACCTTGAGCAGGATAAGATATCGGTAACTTCCCCTATAGGTAAATCCTTGCTTGGGAAAAAGAAAAATGAAGAAGTTGAGATCATTGTTCCTGCAGGCAAGTTAAAATATAAAATTGTAGATTTTACAAAATAAAGTTTGAAAAGTAATAATGGATAAGGATAAAAGAACTCTCTTAAAAGTTGGTATAACGATAGTACTTTCTATAATTATATTGTTATGGGGAGTAGCTTTTTTAAAGGATCTTAAGTTCGGTCTGGAAACCAACGATTTGACTGTTTATTTTTCAGATGTAAACGGATTAAAAGAAGGTGACCCTGTTAGTGTTAACGGTGTTACCAAAGGCAAGATCACAAATATTGAGCTTGCACCGGGTGACTCGGTTAAAGTTGATTTCTCGTTATCTACAGAAGTAATCATCAGGAAAGATTATGATGTTTCAGTGGCAATGATAGAGCTTATGAGTGGCAAGCAAATATACATTAAGCCCGGAACATCCAAAGAGATTGCTGATATTACAAAACCACTTGTGGGCGCCAAGACCAATGATATAGTTGGCTTAATTGGTACTATGAACGAAGTTGGTAAAGATGTAAAACAGATCACAAGAAGACTTGATACTGCAATGTCTAAGATGATGCTGACAGTTGATAATATAAACTCAATAGTTGGTGATGATGGCCTGAAATCAAATATCAAAGGCGCTGCAAGTAATTTCAATTTAGCTTCCAGGAATCTTAATCTTATGCTGGCAGATACAAGGAACAGCATTAACTCACTTACTTTAAAGCTGAACAACATAGCTACAAATGTAGATAATACTGTTAATGATACAAAACCTGAGCTTAAGGAAACTTTGCAGGATGTCAGAATACTAACTGGCAGACTGGACTCATTGACAATAAATCTGAATACACTGGTATTAGGCGCGAATGATTCAAATTCGACGGTCGGAAAGCTGTTAACACAGGACGATATGTACGATAATATCAATAAAGCGCTCTTAAATATTAACAAGCTTGTTAAAAAAATAGAAAAAGACGGTATCAGACTTAAATTATTTTAATTTATTTTGTAACTAACTCAAGTTTTAATTAATGGTAAGGAAAAATCTGAGTTTTCTTGTTACAACTGCACTGATTGTGATGTTTTTATATTATGCATCCCAATTCAACAACCCCTTAAACGGCTCCCAAAAGAAAAAAAATACAACTGAATTCAAGTCTGATGTTTCAGGCAAAAACGGCATGATATCCTCAGCAAGCAAATTGGCTTCTGAGGTAGGGATTGATATTCTCCAAAAAGGCGGTAATGCTGTTGATGCTGCTGTCGCAATGGGTTTTGCGCTCGCTGTGACCTACCCGCAGGCAGGTAATATTGGCGGCGGGGGATTTATGGTTATAAGGACAAAAGACAAAATTACAACTATAGATTACCGCGAAAAAGCTCCGGCAGGCTCCACAAGGAATATGTACTTAAATGATAAGGGTGAATTCCTTCCTGATAAAAGCCAGGTTGGACACTTATCAGCCGGCGTGCCGGGTTCAGTTGCAGGTTTGTTGTATGCCCTTGAAAAGTACGGCACTTTGAGCCGTGAAGTTGTACTCGCTCCTTCAATAAAGCTGGCAGATGATGGGTTTGAAATTGAAGGTAAACTGGCTGAATCTCTAAATTCGAATTTTGACCTGTTCAAAAAATTTCCTTCCTCAAGAAAGGTATTTACAAAAGGCGGGCTTAATTATTCAGCTGGAGAGAAATTCACACAAAAAGATCTTGCAAACACGCTTAAGCTTATCAGTATTCACGGCAGAGATGGATTTTATTCCGGCATAACTGCCGATCTAATTGTAAAAGAAATGCAGCAGGCGGGCGGAATTATTTCAAAAGAAGATTTGATGAATTATCAGCCTGATGAAAGAATCCCGGTTCACACAAACTATAAAGGTTATGATGTTTATTCGATGGCGCCGCCCTCGAGCGGGGGAATTGCTCTCATCCAGCTCCTAAATATGGTTGAAAATGAACCAATTCCTGATAGAAGCTCGGTTTATTACGGAATCAAGGATTATTCAAACTACTTGAATGTCGTAATTGAAAGCATGAAGCGTGTTTACGCAGATAGAAGCGAACATCTTGGTGACCCTGATTTCTGGAAGGTTCCCGTTGACGGGCTTATAAGTAAGGATTATTCCAAAAAAAGAAGAAATGAAATTGGCGATAACTCAACTCCATCAAATGAAATCAAGCCGGGAGTATTCACAAAAGAATCTGACCAGACAACGCACTACAGTATAATTGATAAAGACGGTAATATGGTCAGCGTAACTACTACTTTGAATAATACATATGGCTCCGGAGTTGTTGTGGATGGAGCGGGATTTCTGCTTAATGATGAGATGGATGACTTTTCTTCAAAACCTGGTGAACCAAATATGTATGGCTTGGTAGGGAGCGAAGCCAATGCAATTGAGCCGGGCAAACGAATGTTAAGCTCTATGACGCCAACAATAATCCTGAAAGACGGCAACCCCTTCATGGTGGTCGGTTCACCGGGCGGCGGCAGGATAATCACATCAGTATTTGAAACAATCGTAAATGTTATAGATTTTCATATGTCACTTGATTCCGCTATTGATAAGCCGCGCTACCACCATCAGTGGCAGCCTGAATTCCTGCAGTATGAAGCCGGCGCGATTGATGACGAAGTGATGGTTAAACTTGTAGAAAAGGGACACCAAACCAAACAGATATCTGATTACGGAAGGATTGAAGCTATACTGGTTGACTGGAGTAATCATTTATATTATGGCCACTCTGACCGGCGCGGATACGGCGCAGCTATTGGATATTAATGTCATACTGAGCGTAAGCGCCTGCCTGCCGTAACGGGCAGTCAGGCTGGAAGGATCCATACATTTGTTGTAGTATATAAATATTCCATCAGAATAGAATTCTGGTAAATTAATATTAGCTTAAGATAATCTATGAAATTGAAAGTCTTATCATCAACTATATTTATTTGTACTGTTTTTCTCTCAGCCTGTTCAGGCCTTAAGGATATTGAAAACTACAAAGGTGATAACCTTTCAATGGGAGTTAACGATACTTCATCAGTAAGCATGACAGCCGATACACAGAATGGTTATGACTGGATCGTAGCATCAAACAGTGACCCAACAGTAGCCAGATATACGGGGAAGGAAAATCTTGCCGGTACTAATAGTACCGATAAAACCACACAGGTAATTAAATTTAAAGGATTGAAAAAAGGGAAAACAATTATTACATTGAACTATGTAAAGAAAGGTGATTTGCTTGCGAAGCAGTCACGAACTCTAAATATAACAGTTTACTGATTATTTGAAAAAATATAAATTTGTATTATTATTTATTCTTTCCTGCCGTGTTGTCTTCGGATTCAGTGATTCATCATCGCATAATGAAAACAATGAATATACATTTATCAGGCAGGATTACTTTGGACTCCATGATGAATACGAAACACCTTTCTTTGTTTTCAAAGGTGCAAAACCGGGACCAGTTATGATTCTGGACGGCGGTATTCACGGTGATGAGATAGCTTCATATATGGCATGTGACTCAATTGTAAAATATATTAATCTTACCGCAGGCACGTTAATTGTTATACCCAGAACGAACATTAAAGCCTGCACACAGAATACACGTGAGGTAAATTTTGATTTTAACCATGCCTTTCCCGGGGATTTATCCTCTGACCTGTATGAATACCGCCTGGCATATGAATTTATGTGGCTGGTTGATTCTCTTAAGCCTGATCTTATCATAAATCTCCATGAAGCCAGGACGAAATGGTCACCAAAGGCATTAACTGACCCCGATAAAGCTTATGGACAGATAGTTATATCCTGCCTGCAGCCGTTTGAGGAATTACTTATGCGTACAGTAGATAATATGAATAAAAAAATACCGGCAGGTGATTACCAGTACCACACACATTATTATTCAGTGCGAACGTACAGCTCGCTGGATAATTTTGTTCTCAAATTCGGAATTAAGTCCTATACGGTGGAATCATACCGGGGCTTTAATATTGATGAGAGGGTAAAACTGCAATTGATAGCCGCTCTGCAGTTCATGGAAGAGATCGGGCTTGAATTTGATTTTCCAGAGATTAAATTCTGAGTGCAACTTTAGTTGCGCGAAGAATCCATACTTTTTTTAATGGAAAAAACTTATTTTGTATATATGAAGGCTTCTAAAAAGAACGGCACAGTTTATGTTGGGATGACGGATGATATTAAGGTTAGAAATTTGGAACATAAATTAAAAAAGTACGAGGGATTTACTGCAAGACATGGTGTAGATAATTTAGTATATTATACGCAGGTACCCGACTTTGATTCTGCAATTTCTTTAGAAAAGAAGCTTAAAGGAATAACACGAAAAAAGAAAATTTCAATAATTGAAGAAAATAATCCTGAATGGAGTGATTTAACATATTCTATCTGATTGGATTCTTCCTGCCTGAACTGCCGTTACGGCAGGCAGGCGTTCCGCTTAAGTGGGACTAAGCATAAAAACAAATTGTGAAATTAAATAAATCATAATAATATATCATGAAAAACCTCAAGTACTTTTTCCCGATCATTTTGATATTTGGTTTAGTGTCAATTTCCTATTCACAGGAAAAAACTTACACCGAAAAAGACGCGGAAATTACCGCAACAGTTGGTGAAAACTTCAATATATCAGTTGAGTCAAACCAGTCAACAGGATATTCATGGTCAGTGGGAATGGTTTCAGATAATTCCCAGATTGTTGTTGCGGGAATGGATTATGATCTGCCGGATAATGCCAAAACAGGGCAGGGTGGTGCCGAAGTATGGCACTTAAAAGCAGTCGCTACCGGGACAGTAAAACTTGTGTTCTATTACGCAAGGTCATGGGAAAAAGAAGCACCGGCCAAGACTCTGACTTTCACTGTAAATATAAAATAATATTTTATTTTACAACTGAAGTTCCTTCGAACTCTACTCTCGGGTCATTTACACTTATCAGTTCGGAGAGTTCATAAACATTCTCATACCCGTAACCATACAGATTTATGTAAGTAGGTATATTAAGAGCCAGGGTTATACCTTTATCGCCGCCGCCTTTTTTAAGATCAACCGGAGAAGATTTTTTCGTCGGGAAATTCTTCTGGTCATCTTCGAAATTATTGTTGCAGTAGATCAATATTTTAGTATCAGTTGAAGGAATAACCTCTGCAAGCCTTTCCTGTGTGAAATCAGAAAAATTTAAATGAAACGCACCCTTTACATGTTTTTTATTATACATCTCACCAGACCTTGTATCTAGTATGATCACTCCTTGTTCTTTTGCCATTTCAAGATATTCTGGTAATTCAACGAGTCTGGATTTCCTGTGTTCCTTTACTTCATCCATCAGCTTATCGTAATCATCAAAGCTCACATATGGTGATTTTTCCTGGGAGCAGGCATTAATTGAAAAAATGGTCAAAATAAGCAGGATTAAATGTAATTTTCGCATATTTAACACTATTTAGATTTGTTATTACTCTTTGTAGTCCTAAGATGACCAAATTGTTCCGGAGGAATCCTTAAATAATATTTAATATGCTATAAGGGTTTTTCAAAAAGTTCAGAATTATCTTTCGTTGTAAATTGTTCTTTCAATCCTTTTATCCGGAACCAGCCACATTAAGGCAACAAAGATGTAAATACCCGCCGATATCCATGGATTCACAAATGCTAATACTATTGCGGCAATATAAAGTATTGGCGAGACTTTTCCCTTTGTATCGATTCCAATCGCTTTTTTAAGTAATGATGCCGGACCGTGGATTTTTAATATCATAGTTTGAAGAATGAAATATGATATTGCCGCCATAAGCAAATTTACACCGTAGAGCGCAATCGGCATTGTTGCGAAATGATTTTCAGCCATCCAGCCGGTTGTAAAGGGAATAAGTGAAAGCCAGAAGAGTAGATGCAAATTTGCCCACAGGATCCCGCCGCTTACAAATTTTACGGTATGCAGCATATGGTGATGATTGTTCCAGTAAATGCCAAGGTAAATAAAGCTTAATATATAAGCTACAAAAAATGGTAGCACAGGCTGTAATGAAGCAAGGTCAGTGCCGTGTGGAACCTTAAGCTCAAGTACCATGATCGTAATAATTATTGCTATAACCCCGTCACTGAATGCTTCTAAGCGGTTCTTTGTCATAAATAGCTTATAGTTTTCCTGTTATACTTCTTAAGAGACTGTTAAAATCATCAAGCGAAGTTTTACTTGTTATTTTGTTAACCTTCATAATTATCAACTTATTGCCCTTGCGGATACTTATGTAATAAAAATTCTCACCATCACTGTGGAAGTATGCTTCATCGCCAACATCCTTCAGTACTTTTATGCCGTCATGGTCCTTGTTTTCATTAAAAAATTTCCTGTAAATTTTGTGAGCTGATGCAATATCTTTGTAATCGTCCAGCCGGAAATATACGGCTCCCGTTTTCCCTGACTTCTTATCCAGCGAATCTGCAATATAAGCAAGCTGATGTTTTGTGACATCATCTTTGATCGTTATAGTGCTCTCTGTTAAGTGAGCATCTTCACCAAGGATTTTCTCCGCATTCGGGAGAGTTAAAATAGCTGAAATAAGTGAGTCATATTCTTTGTTGAGTTTATTGTAAGGAGTGGAAGTTCCCGTCTGGCTTATACTTAACATTATTAAGGCAGCGGTTGTGATGAAGATTAGAACTCTTGTTTTCATTTCTAATACTATTATACCATTAATGTTAAACTTAACATTAAACCGATCGTTTAAGCTGAATTTATGCTACCTCTATTCCCAATACTGCATCTTTCAACCTGCCGTTTGGCTGCTTGTAAAATGGTACACCAAGGACTTTGTAGCCCTTCACTTTAATATCATAATCAATATTGCGGATCGTGTCATTTTTCTCAGCCTCAATTGATAGGAACAGGAATTCTGCAATTTTCTTTGCATCTTCCTTTGAGAAATTGAACCCTGTCATCTTAACGTTATATTTCTGGGGTGAAGGTACGGCATTCTTTACGGTGAAGTTAACACCAATGTTCTTGGCCGATTCAATCGGCATCCAGAATGCAGGCACGTAGAACATAACATCGCCTTCGGTTTTGTTTGCGCCGCCAAAGAGATTTGATATCCAGCCGCCGGAAGAATCACGGGAATTTATCTTTACATATGTATCAACCATCCAGAAGCCTTTGTACACTATTTCACCATCACCTTTTACCAGTGGAGCAGCAAAATTAACTTCCATGGGCACAAGCTCATCATTTACGATTTCCCACCCGTTGCCGCAGCTTGAGCAATACACAATGCTGTCATTCATTTCAACGGTCAACCCGCTATCACATGACTTGCACTTTACCGCAATTAATTTAAAATCTTCCATGTTTATATCCTGAGCGAAGCGCAATGCCTTAATCCCTCTATGAGGGAGGAAGGAAGGATCTCATTAAGAGACCCAAAATTATTAATATGTAATTTAAATTATCGTTTAAATTGATGAGACCCTTCGTTTGCACTCAGGGTAAGTATTACCTTCTCAAAAAGCTTGAAGCAATACTTGCAATATCAACAACGTTTCCAACAGATGCCACACTTTTGAGTGATTCTGTACCTTTTCCGCCGAACATTGATTTCTTCGGAGGCGCGACAATGCCCGTGCCTTCTTCAATTTCACCGCCGTAACGGAATTTCTTATATCCCCACGCTATTATTATGATACCAAATATCAGGGCAAAAATATATACAACAAGTGCCGCTTTGGCGCTGTCACCATCTCCAATAATGCCGAAAATACCGAAGAATGTGATGAGGTATGAACCAACTGCAGTTCCGAAAATCCCTGCAACAGCTCTATACAGATTATTACCTGGAGCTTTTCCGTAACATATTGTGCCGTCTTCACCATCAACAACAACCTGGTATGTTCTGCCTTTATATAAATATCTAACGACCCATAATGGATAATATACTATTGATACATTCGGCCTGACAAGATCATTGTGCTGAAATGTGACCTGGTCAACTTTAACGGAATTAATTGCTTCTTCTATAAATTGGCTTTTCGCAATATCTGTTACTTCTTTTTCAGATGATATGATATTGAAGAGCATTCCTTCTGACTGCAATTCCTCAAAATTTATGGGACGCATTTCATCGCCTTCGAGATTAACTTTCCTTACGCCAAGCTCTGCAACATCACATGCCGCATATGTTCTGTCATACGGCTTCTGTATCTTTCTCTCAACATCCACATAATAAGTTGTGGTTCTGCCATTAACTGTCTGCGTTCTGCGCTCTTTACCAAAAACCCAGCCAATAACATCTGCTCTTACCCGCCAATAGGGGATATAAACCAGGAAAGCATCATCAAGTTTAGCGTCGTTTTTCAATCCACGGGCTTTAGCCAATCCTTTGCCAAGCCATGTGAACATGTTCTGTATCGCAATGTTCCTCTGCACCTTACGCGGAACGTAATACTTTACAACTCCATCAACACCTTTTGTAAGAAGTAAAGTGCCGCAATATTTGCAGTTAAACGTCTTTATGCCTTCTCGCAGGTCAAGCTCACCTGAGCATGCGGGACACGTTATACCTTTTAATAATTTCTCAGCCAATTTTTATAATATTATTTTTTGCTGTTTATTGTCTGTTGTTAATTATTGATTGCTCATTGCTAATTACTCATTGCCTCAGACTTTTTTCGCTATCACATACGCCATTATTATCAGCGGTACCGATACAAGTCCGTATGCAAATATCTTAAAAAATTCCGCTGTTAGTAATGCTTCTTCAGAACTGCTGTTGAGCACAAAACCCAGCACATAGCAGATAATACTTGTAACTATGAAAGCCACAATGCTTAATGCAAATAGAATTCTGAATGGCGCTTCGCTCTTAGCAGGATAAATGTTTGAATAAACCTGCCCGGATGAGGATTCGACAAGCGCTGTATAGCTCTGACCCCCAAAATTGTAGTAGAATTGGTAGAATGGAATATGAACAAGTGCCGCTTCTTTGACAGTATCAAGGCTTACGCCTGAACCTTGCAGCCATGCCTGTGCTGAATCATACAGCACATCAGGCTTTTTAATTTCATCTTCGTTATAGGTATTCTTTTCGTAGAATTTAAGCGCGCCGGCGGGAATCTGCAGCTTCTTTATTTCCGATACCGATGTGCTTGCAGCCGGCTGAAGATATATCTTATCGCCTGAAGCGTCCTGTGTCTTGAAATACCAGACAGGGAAGTAGTAAAATTCACTCTTCACTATCTGCGCCTTCTGGTCTAGATCTTTTACAGTATGATTGCCTGACATCCACCTTTTCAGGTTGCCTTCTGCTTCGTTAGGCTTAAAATTAGAATTTAAAAGGTAGTGGAAAACAACTTTTCTTTTATCAAGGAATAATGCAGATGCGCAAAACGGACACTCAATAAAAGTTTCATCCTGTTGGACCGTTACATCAGCCCCGCATTGTGTACATTTAATTTGCATTAATATATAAAATCTGAATTGCCACGACCTTTAGGTCGTGGATAAAAAAACCACAATTAACCGGGGCTTTCTTGACTTATATTGCTAAGCTATAGAAGTAGCCCCCGATAAAAATCAAAAATAATGAAAGTTTTGAATATTAGAAATGGATTCTTCATCCCGCCTCAAACTTCGTTTTCAGCGGGATTCAGAATTAGAATTTATAACTTCGAAAGCAGATCTTTTTTCTTTATGTCGAATTCTTCCTGCGTTAATGCGCCGGCATCTTTAAGCTTTGCAAGCTTTTCAATAGTTGCAAGCACATCATCCTGTGACTGCTGAACAGGAGGAGGCGGGTTCTGCTGGTTGTTCTGCTGCTGATTCTGCGGCTGCTGCTGATTCATTGAACCCATCATCATGTTTGCCATGGTCATACCTGCGCCTAATCCAACGCCAAGGCCTGCTGTACCGCCTGCGCCCTGGTTTTCTGCTGCTTTTTCCATTGCCTGTGCGGTTTTGAATTTCATGTATGCATCCAGATTGCCGATGGCGCCCATTGAGCTTCTTTCGTTGATCTTCTCCTGTACTTCATCAGGTGGAACTATTCCAATTATGATAAGGTCGGTAAGCTCAATACCCATTGAATTGAAGAAATCAGTAACTTCAGCTTTTATGCCTGTTTCAATCTGAGGGTAGAACTGCCCAAGGTCAAATACTGTTTTCAAGTTCTTGCCTAATACTGTATTTAATCTTGATACAATTGAATCCCTTAAGTAATCTTCAATTTCATTGGTTGTATATTTACCCTGTGTACCAACTATTTCATTGATAAAAAGCTGCGGGTCTTTAACTCTGAGTGAAAACTTACCTGAAGCCCTTAACTGTACAAATGAAAGCTCAGTATCGCGGAAGTTAATAGGTGATTTGGTTCCCCATTTAAGGTCAATGAATTTCTTCATTGCTACATAATACACCTGTGCCTGAAACGGTGAGTTAAAACCAAATGGCAGTGAAAGCAATTTTGTTAAAAATGGAATGTTAGCAGTTGTTAATGTATGACGGCCTGCACCAAATACATCAAGTGCTTTTCCGTCTTTGTAAAACACTGCTGCCTGCGTATCCTGAACGATAAGCTGGGCGCCCATTTTGATATCTGTTGAACCCGCCTGTGGTTCGCGGTGAACCATCTCTTTGCCTGATTCATCAAAAAACTGGATTATTTCTAAAGCATTACCCATTTTAAATTTTTCCTTCTATATTGATTGTTTTATTTTTGTAAAATTAATCATTTGTGTGATAAAATACAATTATAGAACTACTGTTTTATGGTTTTGTTTCGGGAAAAATTTATCCTGTTGTTTCAGGAATATCCTGAGTAAAACATTCAAAATTGCTATTAAATCTAAACATTTGTATTTTGCGGGGTTAAAATTAAAATTTAATTATGAATAGTAAACACTCATTAGTTCGCCGGCTGGGACTATTTACTGCTGTAACTATAGTAATTGGTTCTATGATCGGCTCGGGTATCTTCAAGAAATCCGCCTCCATGTCGGGGGAGCTTGGCGCGCCGGGCATAATACTTGGCATATGGCTCGTTGCAGGAATTATAAGCTTAATAGGCGCGCTGACAAATGCCGAAGTTGCCGGTATCCTGCCAAGAGCCGGGGGACAGTATGTTTACTTCAGGGAGATGTACGGTGATTTTACCGCCTACCTTTACGGCTGGGCTATTTTTGCTGTGATACAGACAGGCTCAATTGCTTCAATTGCATATGTGTTCAGCGGATACTTTGAATATTTCTACCCTGCGCCGCATCTTTCACCCGGTTGGGAAGCATGGGGCTTTTCTTTGAAGTGGGGGGAACAGGTAATCCTTGATCTTTACCCGCTTAAGGATATCGGCTTAAAGCTGCTTACTGTTTGCCTGATAATGTTCCTTTCAACTGTGAATTTCTTCGGGGTTGCATTCGGCGGTGTTGTGCAGAATGTATTCACCGTACTTAAGAATGTTGCAATAGCTTTTATTGTTGTCCTTGCGCTTGTATCGGGAGCCGGTTCAGTTGCAAACTTTTCTCCGTTCGTTAATTCAGCATTCCAGTATCCATCAGGCAGTTTAATTGGGGGAATCGTCCTCGCATTGAGCGGTGCCTTCTGGGCGTATGACGGGTGGAATAACATTACATATCTTGGGGGTGAGGTAAAGGACGCGCAAAAGAATATCCCAAAGGCTATGATATTCGGTATGTTCTTTGTGATAGCTGTTTACCTGCTTGTTAACCTTGCTTACTTCTACATTTTGCCCGCTGATGTGATGAAAGATTCCTCATTCCTCGCCGCTGATGTTATGAAACGCTCAGTGGGTGAGTGGGGAGGTGCTTTTGTTGCAATAGCGGTACTTGTTTCAACCTTCGGCACAACTAACGGAACAATACTGGTTAGTGCAAGAGTCTATTACGCAATGGCTAAAGACGGGTTGTTCTTCAAAAAGCTCGAAGACGTGCATCATAAATATAAAACACCGGGCACATCATTACTTATTCAGGGTCTATGGGCAAGCTTAATTACTATGACAGGTACATTTGACCAGCTGACCGATATGCTGATATTTGTTTCATGGATATTTTATGGCATGGGCGCATACGGAGTGTTTGTCCTGAGAAAGAAAATGCCTAATGCAGATAGGCCTTATAAAGCATTCGGCTACCCTGTGCTGCCGGCATTCTTTGTAATATTCTCTGCATTCTTTGTTGGATTCAGTATATGGTATAATGTGCGAAATGCAGTATTTGGAATTTTGCTTGTAGCGATTGGTATTCCTCTGTATTTCTATTTCAGGAAAACGAAGGGCGATGATGAAGCAAAAGCAGAACGCGGATAACGCTGATTGAACTGATTAGCACGGAAGGATAATTCCCCTCTTGAGAGGGGAGGGAGCGCCACGCCTGCCTTAGGCACGGAAGCGGAAGGGGTGTGTTATCTTCAAATCTGACCACAGATAATACTGATTGAACTGAATAGCACAGATATACGCGGTTGTGTATGCCTGACTGTTGGTGCAGTTTAACATCAATGCAGAACGCAGATGATTCTGATTTCGACTGATTGCCTCTGACTTTATCGTTTATTCTACACAAATCTTTTTCAACATCATCAATATTCTGTTTTTTAAAGTTTCGTTTTTCTTGCTTTTCAAATAAACAATGAATAAAAATAAATTATTGCGGTTCTTCTGGAAAGTTTTATTGGTTTCACAATTGCCGTTATATGTTCTGTTAGTAATGTTTATCATCTCATTTTTTACGGGCGCTAAAAATGGCTCTGAAACTATGAATTCACTTACCGATACATTGTTAAGTATTGTCTTTATTTCATTTTGTATCTCATGTTTTGCTTCTGTTTTAATTCTGCTCCTGCTGAACCGGAATAACAAAAAGGCACTTACATACTCAGTTGCCGCCTCGGTTGTATTAGTAGCCGGATTGTATATCCTTTATTATTATGGCGCCCATTTATTATTTATTGCAATTCCGTTTGTTATTGTGTTGTACCATGCATTGATGTTTTCAGTTTATAGCAGGATATTTATTTCAGAAACATCCGAACCTTGATTTTAGGATTATCCTGTTACCCCCGTTGTTGGTCTTGCCTGACTTGTTTCTAAGTTGACCAACAACTAAGTATTAATGGTTCAGATTTTATCAGTTTTATCCGTGTTCTAAAATTTAAGAATAGATTCTTCACTACGTTCAGAATGTTTAAACAACAAATACTCAGCACTCTCGAAAAAGAAGTTGCAATTTGCAAGCGGTTATTCACAATGATACCGCCTTCATTGTATGATTACACTCCTAAAGCCGGAATGCGAACAACTCTTGAAGTACTCAGGTACCTATCTTGGTGTGCCGGATCATGCGTTGAAAATTACATGGAAGCAGATCCGGGAAAGCGAAAAGGTATTTACAGCAGGAATTCAGATTATGGTAATACTATGAAACCGGAGGATTTCCCTGTGAGAATGGATGAGCAGATGGAGAAAATAAAAATGTTAATGAAGGATGTAAAGGATGAGGATTTACTTACAAAGGAAGTTCTGCTCCCATGGCAGGAGCCAATGCTGCTTGGTGAAGCTTTGATTGAAACGGCTGTAAAGTGGCTCACAGGTTATAAAATGCAGTTATTCTTTTACATGAAAATGAATGGTATTGAGCTTGATACAGGTGATTGCTGGATTGTGATAGAGTGAGGCTATATTTATTGTAACTCGAAGTAATTAAATCGGAAATAAAATCAGTAGTCGCAGATCTTCAGCCAGCGTTTTACTTTTATGCAATTTGCGCAAGCTAAAGCATGCGGCTACAAAAACAAAAAGGGCTCTTAAAAAGAGCCCTTTTGAAATATCGGTGCGTATCTGTAAAATCAGTTTAATTTGTGTTCAGCTTTTGAATCAGCCGTTTGCGATTTGTTTAAAATAGCCTAACTTCTTCAAATCACCAAAGCTAATTAATTTCTTCCTGTTCTTATCCCATAAGTTTAAGAAAAGACTTCTCATGCTTGAGCGTAAAGTCAGCACTGAGCCGTTCTGGAACAACGGGTTTTCCCGGTGGCATTTTTCAAGCTTATAGTTAGGTATGCGTGGACTTAAATGGTGAATATGATGAAAACCTATGTTACCTGTAAACCATTGCAGAACCTTTGGCAATTTATAATAAGAGCTTCCTTTTAGAGCAGCTTCGGTGTAATCCCAATCCTCTTCATCATTCCAGTAAGTATCCTCAAACTGGTGCTGAACGTAAAAGAACCACGTGCCAACGCACAATGAAAAAATAATTATCGGTACCTGCACCATTAAAAATGCCTTAAATCCTATAAAGTAAATAATTGTACCTGCAATGAGCGCTATTACAAGATTAGTCAAGTAAACAGTTGTATGAAGTGATTTCATAACTGCGAGCTTTGAAATAGGGAAGCGGTACAAAAACAAAAAGAGCACCGGTGGAATTACCATAAAGAGTATCAATGGATTCCTGTAGAGCCTGTATTTGAGTCTGCCCCATTTATTCCTTGCAAGGTATTCGTCAACTGTCATAGTATATACATCGCCAATTCCGCGTTCTTCTAATTTTCCTACCGCTGCGTGATGGATTGCATGGCTTTTTCTCCAGTAATGGTATGGAGTGAATGTAAGCACACTGCAAACCATTCCAAGGTAATCATTCGCTTTCCTTGATTTAAAAAATGAACCGTGCCCGCAATCGTGCTGAATAATAAAAATTCGCATTATAAAGCCCGAGGCAAAAAGCGAAAGCAGAAGGGTCAGGAAGTAGCTGACATCAAGCGAATAGTACATTAATACCCATGTTAAACAAAAAGGTACAAATGAATTTACGAACTGCCATATGCTTTTGATGTATTCAGAATTTTGGTACTTGGAAACTATATCTTTCCACTCAGGTGGTGTAACTTTGATGTTTTTTATCGACACTTTTTATGTTGTTTTTGTGGGAAAAAATGGAGCTTAATATGTTAGATATATTTCAAAAATTTAGAGGCGGGTTTTCAATAAAATAGCAGGGAATGTTTAAAAATCTCAACTGATTGTTTTTTCAATATTAACAGAATAATTAACTACTCTTATTACATGAAAATACCCATATATATAAACAATAACAAACTAGTTTTAGATGCACTTCATAAACTATGATTAACAAATAGCACGTTTCACGGAAAATACATTTAATTACATCTTTGCAAGTACTATATTTGTAGTACCTAAAATTTCAGGTAAATTAATACTCTCGTTTATGAATATGAATAATTTATCTCTCATCCTCCTTGCAGTACTATTTTCAGCAGCGTTAACGGGCTTTGTTTCAAATGTTTATTCACAGGATGAACTTGTCATGGATTCCATTATCACAGGTAACAAATATAAAATTACCATGTATAATGATAAAGAAGTGATTGGTAAAGTTGTAAAACAGGATTCAGTATTTGTTTATATGGTAACTGATGCCGGTACAGTACGTATAAAATTTGAAGATATATTCAGCGTTTCAAAAAGCACAGTACCCAGACTTATGGATGCAATGTTTACACTTGGAGGAGGAATACTGCTTCAGGGCGGATATTATGATGGTTATAATACTGCCAATACCCCGGGATTTTCAATTCAGGCTACAGGGCTATACCCCTTTAGTGAGAATAAAGCAATCCGTTTGGATCTTAGTTTCGGGCGATTCAGCAGGGATAGAGTAATATATGCTTATTACGGTCCAAACGGCACTACCAATAGTGATAAACAAAATGTTGATGTGTACAGTGCTTATGCAGATATTATCTTTGGAAATTTTAATAATGATTCCAAATTCAGTATTTACGGGCTTGGGGGTGTTGGTGTAATGAATACAAGTGAAAGAAGCTATGATTATACATATTACAATCCTTATGATTCAACAAACTATAACGAGCATTACCCTGGATATAACTTTACGTATTTCAGTCTTGCCTTGGGAGGCGGATTGAGGTTTAAGCTAAGCAAAAAAATCGGGGCATTTGCAGAAGTACAATATGACCTTTCAACCGGCGAAGGATTTTTCCTGCTATTTGGAAGGGGATATTTCCCAATAAGGGCTGGGTTGACTTATTCTTTCTATTAATTAAAACATTACCTTATGAAAACGATATTTTTGGTTTTATTATTGCTGAGCATTTCATTCCATTTTGTGAATGGACAGGATGCAAAAGGTGACTCTCTAAAAACAGGCAGGATCTGCAAACTGATCCTATATAATGGTTATCAGACTGAAGGCAGGATCATTGAAAGAGTAAATGATACCCTGAAATTTCAAACCGATATAACAAATCTTTTTATTCCCGTAAAAGATATTAAGTTCGTTTTGAATCCTGAGGTTGAACTCTCTGATCTTGAAGATAAAGATACGCTTGATTTAATCAGGACATATTACATAATAGAGAAAATCGATACCACAGAAGAGTGTAATATTTATCTGGATAATAAATCTGAGCTAACTGGTGTCAAGCTGATCAAGGATACCGACAGCACTCTTAAAACAGTTAAGAATGGCAGGTCAAAAATCATAAGTATTGCGGGAATAAGAAAAATTGTTTTCAAGGTATCTGCGCCATTTGGGAAAGGATTTTTTATAGGCGCGGCAATTGGATTTGTAGTGGGTTTTGTTCCCTTTGCATTTACTAAGCCTGAGGGGCACCCTAGTATTGGTGGCTTTAGTCTGGGTTTAATAATGGGCTTTCTTTGTTCTATTCCGGGCGGGTTAATTGGCGGCGTAGTTGGAGTGTTGAGTGCTTCAGATGATGTGTACTTATTTGATAATGGTATAACTCCTGTAAAGATCAAGCGTCTCCATTTTGCTATGGAAAAACATTATTAATTAGTATTATCAGTTTTAAATATTTAGCAGAGCCGTCTTTAGCGGCACTGCTTTTTTTTATATTTGTTGATTTTTCTGCAAATACCAATTTTGTAAGGAGCATTTAACGTATCATACCCTTATATTTGCCCACAAATGAAAAAAGGATTAAATTACAAAGGATTTCTGCGGTTTGCTATACTTATTAGTATAGTACTGACACTTATTGTTTTTTTTAATCAGAAAAGTGATGAAACCAAAGAGTATAAAGAGAAAAATTTTACCAGCGGCTTTATATCTGATAAATTGGGGAAAGATGGGAATGAAAATAACTCAATCGGTCCTCAGAGCACAAACGGCGATAGAGGATTCCCTGAAACGGTTGAACAAATTATGGAAAGAGAAAGGCTTACTGTAAAACCAACCGGTATAGAAGACGCAGAATCAGAAGAGCATCTGATTCAGCCGGATAGAACAAACCTTCCTTCAGATCCGAATTCGATAAACCAGTCAGCTTACCCATACTTAAATGATAAAAATTTACAAAATAATAATACCGATAATCCGCAATCCGTAAGCACGAACTGGACGGCGGCAACTGTTCTGGGAGTTAACCCAACTAATGCCGCACCTGCTGATAATATGGGTGCTGTTGGCCCGACCCAGTATATTGTCGCAGTAAACGGAAGAATCGTTTCATATGATAAGACTACAGGTGTTGCTGATGGTATAATGAATGCTTCGACTGATGTTTTCTTTAATTCAGTAAGAAATGCTTCTGGAACAAGTGACCCAAGGATACGTTATGACAGGATGAGCCAAAAATGGTTTATTATTATTATTAACGTAAGTACACCCAACAGGATACTTCTTACTGTAAGCAATACAAGCACAATAACGGGAGCTACCGTATGGACATTCTTTTTTATTAATATATCAACTTTAAGCCCGCCAATATCTGCAACTTGCCTGGCTGATTACCCTACGCTTGGAATTGATAATAATGCTTTATACATAGGGACAAATAATTTTTGCGGTTCACCTATGCAGACCTTCAACAGTACTGATGGATATGTAATAAATAAAGCAAATTTAATTTCCGGTTCTCTTACCGTTACTGTATTTCGTGGTTTGGTTCCTGCCTCCGGAAGAGAAGGACCTTATACGCCGCAAGGTGTAGATAATTTTGATGCTACTTCAACGGAAGGTTACTTTATTGGTGTCAGTGATACTGTATTCAGCAGGCTTGTTATCAGGAGAGTTTCAACTCCAGGAGGTACTCCGACAATTTCTTCAAACATTCTTCTTACAGTTAACACAACTACAGCCCCAAATCTTGTAAGACATCTTGGAGCTACTTCAACCAGAAGGCTTGATGCCCTTGATGACCGACTCTTTGCAGCATGTATTAGAAACGGAAGACTTTGGACTGCTCATAATTTTGATGTAAACTCTTCAGGCGTTGCTTCTTTTGGTAGCGGAAGGACCGCAAGCCGGTGGTATGAAATTCAAAGCTTAACAGGTACGCCTTCAATTGTTCAGTCAGGAACAATTTATGATCCGTCTGTTTCAAATCCGCTAAGCTACTGGATACCAAGCGTAATGGTTTCCGGACAGGGTCATGCTGCTTTTATTTTCAGCAGTGCCGGGATAAATGCGCGGATAAATCAATCAACTTGCGGCAGGTTATCAGCGGGTGCACTTGGCACTACTCAAGCAGTTACTAATGTAACATCAAGCTCAACTGCATATAACTTACAGGCTGTTGATGGTCAAAGGTGGGGTGATTATTCTTACGTGAGCCTTGACCCAAATGACGATATGACAATGTGGGGTGTAATGAGTTTCTGTGATGTTGCGAATTCATATGGTGTAAGAGTGGCTAAATTGTTGGCACCGCCTCCGCCGGCATTGACAAGTGCGAGCCCAAGTACTATTACTCTTGGACAAACAAATGTTAATGTGATCATAACAGGTACGCCCTCTACCGGTCAGGGCTTTTATGACCCCGGTGCAGGATTTTTAAACAGAATAAGCGCTACTATAAACGGTGGAGTTATTGTAAACAGCACAACATATAATTCACCTACACAAGTTACACTCAATATTACTACAACCTCGGCAGTCGCTGGAACAAAAACTGTTACTATCACAAATCCCGATGGCCAGTTTGTAACAAGCTCAATAATATTTGATGTCGCGCTCCCGGTAGTTATTTCATCTTTCAATGCCGTAACAGATAAACGAGATATTACTCTTAAATGGAGAACAGAGGAAGAAATAAACAACAGCGGGTTTGATATTGAAAGACAAAGTATTTCAGGCACAGGGATTCAAAGTGATTGGGAGAAAATTAAATTTATAACAGGCAAAGGAAATTCCAATGCTCCCGTTGATTATTCATTTACCGATCCAAATCTCCAAACCGGGAAATATAACTATAGATTAAAACAGATTGATTTCAACGGGAATTACGAGAGATTTACACTCCCTGCTTTGGTGACAGTAGGCGCTCCTGTTCAGTCTGAGCTAACTCAAAACTATCCAAACCCGTTTAACCCGAAAACAAAAATAGATTATTCGATCTCAACAGATGGAAATGTTGCAATTGTTGTGTACGATATAACAGGCAGGGAAGTGAAGCAGATCGTTAATGAGTTCCGTACTGCAGGTTATTATACATCTGAATTTGACGCTTCATCGCTTGCAAGCGGAATATATTTCTACAGGATTACTGCTCCCGGTTTTTCACAGGTAAAGAAAATGCTTGTTGTAAAGTAACAATATTAACCCTATAAATTGTCATACCTGCTGAGGCAGGTATCTTTAATAAAAAGCAGAGTCTTCTCTATGTAGGACTCTGCTTTTTATTAACAAAAAAAGAAAATTTACTTCTTCCTCATCTCTGCAAGCTGTTCAAATAATTTCTTTTCTTCTGCTGTGAGGTTCTTTGGAGTTTCGAGGTCTATCTTTACAAAAAGATCACCGTGCTGAGATTCTTTTCCGTATTTGGGCATTCCAAGGCCGCCAAGCCGTAATGTTTTACCATTAGAAGTTTCGGGGGGAATGGTAATCTTAATTTTTCCCTTAAGTGTAGTAACATCAAGTTTTCCGCCCAGGACTGCAGTGAAAATATCCAGCGGTAAATCCATATACAGGTCATCATCAATCCTGTTGTAGAAAGGATGCTTCTCAATTTTGACAGTCAATAGCAGGTCACCATTTTGCCCGTTATTTTGACCAGAGTAACCTTTACCTGCAAGCTTTAATACCAGCCCGTCGTTAACACCCTTTTTGAGCTTAAGCTTAATTGTCTGTCCGTTAATTTCAAATACTTTTTCAGAACCATTATACGCATCTTCAAGTGATACCTGTAATTCAGCCTGCATATCCTGTCCCTTTAAGGCCTGTCTTCTGCCAGAACTTTTCTGCTTCCCTCCGCCGAAACCTGCCCCGCCAAAGAATGCTTCAAAAAAATCAGAAAAACCACCTCCACCGCCGCCAAATGAACTTGAGAAATCGCCAAAATCCGTGGTATATGTCTGCCCGCCTTGTGAACCGCCATATTGCTGTTGGTATTTACCCCAGTCAAATCCTCCCTGGCTTTGTCCCTGTCCCTGCTGGTAATTATTCCAATTAGAGCCAAGCTCATCGTATTTTTTACGTTTTGCCTCATCACCAATAACTTCATTGGCTTCGTTTATTTCTTTGAACTTTGCTTCTGCTGTTTTGTCTCCGGAATTTTTATCAGGGTGATATTTTACAGCAAGCTTTCTGAAAGCTTTTTTTATCTCATCCTGCGATGCGCTTTTTGAAACCCCTAAAATTTTATAATAATCTTTGTATTCCATACTTTTTTAATAATCAATTACATCCAAGGAAAAGTTCCTGAAAAAGATTCTAAGAAAAGACTTTAACTTTTTTTCCAGAAAAAATTTGAATGCATGTCATCTTTTATAAAGCCTGATTTAAAATATAGATTTTGAGCTGGCTTATTTTCGTTCTGTGTTTCAAGCACCAAACCCGCTGAATTTGTTTCACGGACTAATTCTTTACATTTATCAATAAGCTGCTCAGCAACCTTATTCTTTCTGTGTATTATATCAACGTATAAGTCATTTAATATCCAAAGCCTTTTCATCCCTATGGATGTAAAAGAAGGGTAGAGCTGAATAAAGCCCATGCCTTCATTGTTATCGTTCATAGCCAGAAAGATTACAGATTCATTTTTGCTCATTCTCTCTTTTATATATTCCTTTGCGCCTTCAAAATCCGGTTCCTGGTCATAGAATACTCTGTAATCGTCAAATAATCTTGATACTTCGTCTAATTCACTAATTGAAGCTTTTACTATTTTCATTTTTTCTTATTGAACCTTTAATATTAATTTTCAGAATAACGAAGCGATGATGGACATATTCACAATATCATTTGAATTGCAGCCTCGTGATAAATCCATTACAGGTTTGGCAAGTCCCTGAACTATTGGCCCAGTCGCCAGCGCACCGCCGATTCTTTCAGTAATCTTATATGCAATGTTTCCTGAATTAAGGTCAGGAAAAATCAGGACATTTGCATCACCCTTGATAATTCCGCCGGGATTCTTTCTCTTTGCAACATCGGGAACAAAAGCTGCATCAAACTGAAGCTCGCCATCTGTTACAAGCTTAGGCATTCTTTTCTTTGTCAGCTTATATGCTTCTAAAACTTTATCGAGTGATTCATGTTCTGCGCTCCCTTTTGTTGAAAAGCTCAGGAACGCAGTTTTAGGCTTAATACCGGTTAGTTTCTTAAAATTAATTGATGTTTGAATCGCAATATCACTTAACTGCTCTGCGGTTGGATTTGGTATTACTCCGCAATCGGCATATGCAAATATCCTGCTAGAATGCATATGCGCTTTCGGGAAGTTAAAAAGGAAGAAAGATGAAACAGTTTCATTCCCTTTTCTTAACCCCACTGTATGAATTGCGCTTCTTAATACCTGCCCGGTTGAATTAATACTGCCTGCAATTACTGCATCAGCATAATTGTTTTTTACAAGCATACATGCGAACAATATGGGATTATTTAAAGCAATCTCGGATTGTTGAATACTGAATTGCGGATTTTTCTTATTGCGTAATCTTGTAAATTCACTGACAAATTGTTTTGAAAATCCAATATCAACGATATCAAGATTTTTATGTCCCGGTAATTTTATTTCTTTTCCGGTATCAATTAATATTAGCTTTGCAATTCCACGTTTCAAAATTATTTTTGCTGCCTCAGTTACTCTCTGGTCATATGATTCAGGCAGAACAATAGTCCTGAATTTTTTCTTCGCCTTAATTTCTAACTTCTTAAATAGCTCCATCTATGCAAAATAGTGTTTTATTGCCAATTGAAAAATGTATTGTTAACTGTTAATTTTCTGTATGATCCCGCCGCCAATAATATCATCACCACCATAAAAAACTGCGGATTGCCCGGGTGTTATTGATTTCTTAGGTTCATCAAAGATTACTTTTATTTCGTTATTATCTATCTGTTCGATGACTGCAGGTGAACCAGGGTCTTTATATCTTATCTTTACAATACACTTAATGGGAATTCTTAACTCAGATATTTTCTGAAGGTTTATTTCGTTGCAGAAAAATTCTCTGTTATATAAACCCGATTCATCATCAACATAGATAACATTATTTTCGGCATCAATCTTTGAGACATATACAGGTTTCCCCAGCGAAAGCTCAAGACCTCTTCTCTGGCCAATAGTGTAGTTAATATATCCTTTGTGCTTACCTATCTTTTTATCATGATACAATACATCTCCCCCTGCCAAGGAGCTTTTGAGTACAGGCATTCTTATCTGAATCAATTGCCTGTAATCATCGTTTGGCACAAAACAAATTTCCTGTGAGTCCGGTGTATCGGCCGGCTTTAAACCAAGCTCTTTTGCAATCTCCCGAATTTTTGTTTTTTTATATCCGCCCAGAGGAAATAGAGTTTTACCAAGTGAATGCTGTGATATCTGCCAAAGGGCATAAGACTGATCCTTCGTTAAGTCATCGGATTTACTGATGAAATATCTTTCAGTTTCAATGTCATGATTTATTTTCGCATAATGTCCGGTAGCAATATATTCTGCACCAAGCTCTTCGGCTTTTTCCAGGAGCGCGCCCCACTTTATTGCCTTATTGCAAAGCACACAGGGATTCGGTGTATGTCCTTTCAAGTATTCTTCTATAAAATTGCTTATTACAACCTCGTTGAATTTATCTGTAAAATCCATGGTATAATGATTAAACCCCAGCTGGTTAGCAACATTTCTTGCGCTATAGATGGTTTCAAGTGAGCAGCAGCCGGAATCCTTCTCAGGAATATCGTCATATCCCCAGGTTTTCATTGTTACCCCAATAAGATTGTATCCTTCATTTTTGAGCAAATAGGCTGCAACGGCAGAATCTACCCCCCCGCTCATAGCAATTAATACCGTTTTTTGTCGATTTTCATGCATTTGTGCAAAATACCTATAATCGGCTAACTATAAAAGATAAAAAATTGGGTTGAAAGTATTGAAAAAAAACGTATATTTGTACTGATTTATTAATTTTAACACCTGAAAGGGGGGTATTAAATGACCAAAAGAACATTTCTCGTATGGGCTATGGT
>JBDTNV010000024.1:0-27601 GCA_039933555.1 Ignavibacteria bacterium | reverse complement strand
ACACGGGATGCTGTCTTAAACATCTATATTCCCGTCGAAACCATATTCATCCCCATATTTTTAAAAGAACCGATTTCAACTTCAAAAGTCTTTAAATCGATTGAAGTTTTATCATTAAAGCCTACAAAAATATAACAATTACAGGTGGTAAACAATTCCATTAATTTTAGTGACCCAGATCCAGCTCCATAAACAATGTATGCGGGTTTGGATTGTCATAATAACGCTCAATTTTAACAAATCCGTATCTTTCATACATATCCACGGCATTCGGCATTTTCTCTTTTATCGTATCAAGCTTCATTTTCTTATAACCAATGTCCTTTGCGTCCTGTATGACCTTTGATACCAAGGCGATACCAATGCCTTTTCCTCTGGATTCAGATTTCAGGTACAGCCTTTTCATCTCGCATATCCCGTCTTCTAGCTTTCTTAAAGCTATGCAACCTGAATAACTATTATCATCTCTAACAATATAAAGCCTGCCTTCAGGTGGTGTGTATTTGCCGGGAAGAGTATTTAGCTCTTCTTCAAATCCCTGGAAGCATAGAGATACATTAAGCCATTTTTCATATTCTCTGAAAAGCAGCTTTGTTTCATCCACTAATTCTACGTTATTTACTTCAATTATATCATACATTATTGTTTCCTTTATATTACCCGCAAATTTAGTTAACTTTGCTGAATTATGAAAATCTCAAAAGAATACCACTGGGAAATGGGGCATAGGCTCCCTTTTCACAAAGGATTATGCAAAAATATACACGGGCATTCATACAAAATGAATGTTGAAATTACAGGCGGTTTGGATAAAAACGGCATGGTAATCGATTTCTTTGACCTCAATAAAATTGTTAAGCCTATTATTGAAAAATACGACCATGCTTTTCTATGCTGGCGGGGTGATAAGAAAGTGCTAAATTTCCTTATCAAAAATAAAATGAAGAAAGTTGTAGTTGATTATCATTCCACTGTTGAAAATATATGCGGTGATTTTACTGATAAGCTGACAAATAAGCTGCTTGATATCAAAGGCCATAAGTTTGAAGAGTTGACAGTGAAGATTTATGAAAGTCCGAATAGTTATGCTGAGAAATCCAGATTGCTGGCTAAAGGATTTTCACTTTAGTCCCCGCGAAAGCGGGGATCCAATCAATTTATGATCTATTTTGTTTATATATTAGCAAGCAAAAAGAATGGCACTTTGTATGTTGGATTTACAGGTAGTATTTCAAAAAGAGTAAATGAACATAAGAATAATAAATATGGTGGGTTTTCAAAGAAATATGATGTTAAAAGTTTAGTGTATTATCAAGAATTTTTAGTTGTGGAAGATGCTTTAAAGAGGGAACGACAACTGAAAAAATGGAATAGAAGCTGGAAAATTGAATTGATAGAAAAAAATAATCCTGATTGGAAAGATTTGTCATTAGATTTAAGGAATATGACATCGCAGCATGAAATATTGAGTGTATTTTTTAATAAAAGCAACACGAATGATTGATGAAAAATTAAGTTTGGATCCCCGCCTACGTGGGGATTTATTAACTGTTAACGAGATATTCTATTCAATCCAGGGTGAATCAACAAAGGCAGGATTGACGTGTGTATTTGTTCGTTTGACATATTGCAATATCCGCTGCGTTTACTGTGATACAGAATACGCATTTTACGAAGGTGTTGACAGAACGATTGATGATATAATTAACGAAGTTAAGTCATTCGATTGCAAGCTGGTCGAGATCACAGGCGGTGAGCCATTAGTGCAGGAAAATGTTCATAAATTGATGACTAAGCTTTGTGATATGGGATATGAAGTTATGATAGAAACAGGGGGATCCTTACCCATCGAAGTTATTGATAAGCGCGTTAAGATCATTATGGACCTTAAAACCCCATACAGCAAAATGGAAAAAAAGAACAGGTATGAAAATATCGGGTATTTGAAGCCAAACGATGAAGTAAAATTCGTTATTGGCTCGAGGGAAGATTATGAATGGGCAAATGATATTATGAATAAATATGAAATTTCCCAAAAGGTTGGGCAAATTTTATTCTCGCCGGTATTTGATAAAGTGGAAAATCTGGAATTAGCCGAATGGATACTGAAGGATAAGCTGAATGTCCGCTTTCAGCTGCAAATGCATAAGTATATATGGCATCCATGGACAAGGGGAGTGTAATTTCTTACCCGCGCAGGCAGGTAACTCTATTATTATATGTTATTTTGTATAATAAAGTGAAATAAAAGTAACAAAGTACTTTATGTTGGTTTTTAAAATGATGAAATATTGAATGTGTTCTTGAAAAATGACAGTCATGGAAAATAGAGTTCCCCGTCTTCACTGGGAAAAGCCTGATAAAGCAATTATACTTGTAAGCGGAGGAATGGATTCACTTGTCACTGCTGCAATAGCGTCAAAAGATTATGAACTGTCATTTCTGCACTTGAACTACGGTCAAAGAACAGAAAATCGTGAATTGAAGGCATTTAATGATATTGCTGAATATTATTCTGTATCCAATAAACTTATTGTAGATATTAAATATCTAGCTGATATCGGGGGCTCATCCCTGACGGATAAGAACATTGAAGTTTCTATTGCGGATATAAAAAGCAGAGAAATACCAACATCTTATGTGCCGTTCAGGAATGCGAATATTCTTTCAATAGCAGTTAGTTGGGCTGAAGTAATAGGTGCGAAAAAAATATTTATTGGTGCGGTTGAAGAAGATTCAAGCGGTTACCCGGATTGCAGGGAAGTATTCTACAATGCTTTTAATGAAGTAATTGAGCTTGGAACAAAGTCCGATACCAATATTGTTATTGAAACACCTATTATTCATCTGAAGAAATTCGAAATAATAAAAAAAGGCGCTGAGCTAAACGCTCCGTTTAAACTATCATGGTCATGCTATAAGAATGAAGATAAAGCCTGCGGTGAATGTGATTCATGTGCCCTCAGATTAAAGGGTTTCCAGCTGGCGGGTCTGGTTGACCCGATAGATTATGTTTACCGTCCATTGTATTCTAAATAACAAACTAAATTATATATTGATATGAAAAACCTGAGATATTCAGCACTCATTTTTAGTCTTTTAGCGATATTTATTTTTTCAACGGGGTGTGGTAAGAAAAATGATTCAACTACTGATAAAGATGATAAAAAAACAGAGAACAAAGAGACAAAAGATAACTCAACGTTTTCAAGAGATAGACCTTTCATGGTTGAATTTGAGGTGTTAGGCGGTGAAAAAGGAAAAGGTACTGTTAAAGCAACGTATAACGGCAAAATGTGCCGTTCAGAAAGTTCTTTTGATGCAGGCGGGAAGAAGATAACTGCAACTGCTTATTTTGATGGCGGGGATGTGGTTTATACCGTGTCAGAAGTTGCCGGTGTTAAGATGGGTATGAAGTTTGATAAGAAAAAATTCAGTGATACAAAAGATAATGTGGATGTAAATACATTCCGTGATTACCTGGACCAGATGGAAAAAACAGGTGAAGAAGAAATACTGGGCTATAAGTGCGAGATCTATAAGCATAAAGAAAAGAACTTTACAGTAAGTCTATATGAAAAGACAGTTCCTCTTAGAATGGGTTCTTCTGACGGCAAAACATATATGAAAGCCATTAAATTTGAGAAAGATATAAAGGTAACCGATGATATGTTTAAAGCACCTGAAGATGTAAAATATATGGATATGACAAACATGCTTGAGGATATGAAGAAGATGGGTACCGATAAGGATGGCAAAAAAAACATGGAAAATCTAAAAGATAAGACCAAAGAGATGGAAGAAATTATGAAAAATTACAAGAAGTAATTGTCTGCAAATAATTTAAATAAAAGCCGTTTAAACACGGCTTTTTTTGTTTGAAAATAGGAAATGTTTCAAGATTGAAAATTTATCAAAAAATCGTTATTTTACATTATAAGAGCTATAAATGTCAGTATTTAATCGGAAAATACTCAGAAAGGTGAAGTAATGAAGATAGCAGTATGTGTTTCTCAGGTGCCTGATACTACAACAAAAGTAAAAATAGGTGCTGATGGAAAAACAATTGACCCTGCAGGTGTAACATATATCATAAACCCATATGATGAATTTGCAGTTGAGGCGGTTTTACAATTAAAGGAAAAACATACCGGCGAAACTGTTGTTGTTTCCGTAGGTAAGGAGAGCAATAAGGAAGCTATTAAAAAAGCCTTTGCAATGGGTATAGAAAAAGGAATTCTTGTTAAATCTGATGCTGAAATGGATTCATACACTGTTGCGCGGAATTTGGCAGATGTTCTAAAAGAAATTAACCCGGATATGATTATCTTCGGCAAACAATCAATTGATTATGATGATTCACAGGTAGGTTCCCTGGTTGCAGAAATGCTTGGAATGCCTTCAATAACCGTTGTTGTCGGAATCAATCTTGAAGGGAATAAGATTACTTGCGAAAGAGAAATTGAAGGCGGCAAAGAAGTTGTAGAAGCATCATTGCCCGTTGCTATTACGGCACAAAGGGGACTGAACAACCCGAGATACCCTAATTTAAAAGGTATAATGCAGGCAAAATCAAAACCCATTGAAGAAAAACAGCCGACTTACACAGAAAATAAAACTGAAATATTGACAATGAAACTCCCTCATCCTAAACCTAAAGGTAAAATTGTTGGAACTGATGTTTCTGCTGTACCTGAACTTGTCAGGCTCTTAAGAGAGGAAGCTAAGGTGATATAATGAGCAAAATATTAGCATTTGTAGAATCGAGAGATAATAAGTTAAAGAATTCCGGTTTTGAAACGGCTTCAACAGCGGTAAAAATTGCAGGTGAGCTGGGTATTGAAGCAGAAGTCCTGCTGATCGGCAGTAATGTGTCTTCAATTGCTTCTGAATTGAACGCATACGGCGTAAAGAAAGTTCTCTTTGCAGAAGATCCAAAGCTTGAAAAATATTCTACCACCGCATATTCTAAAATTCTCGCAGAAACCGCTAAACAAATAAATGCAGATATCATAATACTTTCAGCTACATCAATGGGTAAGGATATGTCTCCGGTAGTCTCAGCAAAGCTTGAAGCAGGCTTAGTATCCGATTGCATTGAAATTAAAGCAGGGGATGGAAACATTACAGCTACAAGACCTGTTTATGCTGGTAAAGCATTCATTGATGTTAAAGTGAATTCAGCAATAAAGATTTTTACTTTGAGGCCAAATGTATTTAAGCCAGTGAAGAGTGATGGAGTAACATCTGAAACTGAAAAACTGAATATTGCGTTAAATGATTCTGATTTTAGTGTACAGGTTAAAGAAGTGGTTATAAGTGATGAAAAATTAGATGTGACAGAAGCTAATGTAGTTGTTTCAGGTGGCAGGGGATTGAAAGGTCCGGAGAACTTCCATCTTGTCGAGGAACTCGCTAAAGTACTCGGGGGAGCGGCCGGCGCATCCAGGGCTATTGTAGATGCAGGCTGGAGGCCCCATTCTGACCAGGTTGGACAGACAGGGAAAACAGTAGCACCAAGTCTTTACATAGCAGTTGGAATAAGCGGGGCAATTCAGCATTTAGCGGGAATGTCATCTTCAAAATGCATTGTCGCTATAAATAAAGATAAAGATGCTCCAATTTTCCAGGTAGCAGATTACGGAATAGTTGGTGATGCAATTGAGATATTACCTGTTTTGACTGAAGAGTTAAAAAAGGTATTATCTAACTAATAATAGATTATTAAATATAGTAATTAATGGATAACGATAAAATTCAGGTGGATATACTGGGACTCTCGCCAACTCCTGCTCCTGGAGGCGGTGGTTATGCGCTGATATTGAAAGAAATTGGCGGAGATAGACGTTTGCCGATAATTATCGGTAGTTTTGAAGCACAGCATATAGCATTGGAACTTGAAGGTATTAAGCCACCCAGACCATTGACGCATGACCTAATTAAGAACATTATTGAACTGCTGGGCTTTTCAATTTCCTTCGTTTATATTAATGAATTAAGGGATGGTACGTTCTTTGCAAAGATCAAGCTTGATGTTGGCAGTGTAGATGAGATCGATTCAAGGCCCTCAGATGCTATTGCACTCGCTTTGAAGTTTGCTGTGCCAATATATGTGAACGAAGACGTGATGAACGAAGTAGCCTTTATTCCCGATAAAGAAGGAGACGAAGAAGGACTGGAAGAGGATATATTTAAACAACCGGAGGTTACAGAGGCTCAGGAAAAGGCTACGGACCCGTTTACCAAGAAGCTTAACAAACTGCAAACAGACCTGAAAACCGCAATTGACAGCGAAGAATATGAAAAAGCGGCTTCCTTAAGAGATGAGATCAAAAAACTTGAATTAAGCAGGTAATATTACTGAAATTCTTAATTTTTCTTAATGCCTGTCTTTTAACAGGCATTTTTATTTTTTACATATGAACCTGACTATTGATATAGGAAATAGCTTTATCCATTTTGCTGTCTATAGCGGCAGCATACTAATATTTGCGTCTAAGGCATCGGCAAGGAACAATGAAGATTTAAGGAAAAGCTTCGAATTACTTTCCCGTAAATATAAGATCTACAATATTGGAATTTCATCTGTCAGTAAGGCTAACGATAATTGTGTTTTCGGCCTAGCTAAAATTCTATTTAGAATTGAACCTCTAACTGTAAGTCCTAAAAGCAGGTTACCTATATCAATCAAAATCAAAAATCCGCAAACACTGGGGGCGGATAGAATCTGTAATGCTGTATTCGGGCATAATTTTTTTAAGGGAAAATTTAATGTTTTAGTAGCAGATCTTGGAACTGCCAATACTTTTGATGTAGTCAATAAAAAGGGTGAGTTTATCGGCGGGATAATTGCACCGGGGATTATGACATCTTCAAAAGCATTAAGTGTAAATACTTCAAATCTGCCTTTGCTGGAGTATAAAAAATTATCGAAAAATGCCCCGTTAATTGGGAAAAATACCTTTGAAGCAATACAATCAGGTCTTGTAAATTATATGATCTCAGCTTCGGAGGGAATTATCGAAAAGGTCAGAAAACAACTTGGGGGAAATTTGAAAGTTATGTTAACAGGCGGCTCAGCTGAATTGTTATTGAAAAAAGTTAACTTTCCTTATGTTTATAGCGAAAACACTGTTCTTGAAGGTATTAATATAATTTTAAATTATCAAAATTCTTTAAAGTAATTCAATTTATGAAGATACTTACAGAAAACCACACATTCAAAACCAAAGGTAACTGCGATATTATCAACTTATCAGATGTTCTGCTTGAATCTTTTGAAAAGAGCAAGTTAAAGAATGGCAATGTGACTGTTTTTGTGGTTGGATCAACAGCTTCCATAAGTACAATTGAGTATGAGCCTGGTTTAAAAAAGGATCTGCCTGAGGTACTGGAGAAATTTATCCCTGCCGGTAAGAAATATCATCACAATGATACATGGGGTGACCATAATGGACACTCACACCTTCGCTCTACCTTGTTTGGATGTTCACAGACCATACCATTTGTCAATAGTGACCTCCAATTAGGCACATGGCAGCAGGTAATACTTATAGATTTTGATGAAAGGCCCCGCACACGCAAAGTAATTTTCCAGTACATAGGTGAATGACCCCAAAAACAGAGAAAATACTGCTTTTTGTAGTCTTTGTTTTCTGTTTGGCTATGAGACTGGCCTTTATCTCACAAAAAAACTTATGGTTTGACGAAGTATTTTCATGGCATCTAAGTATGAATTCGTTCTATGAAATAATAGTAAGAACATCAAACGATATACACCCTCCATTATATTACTTTACACTTAAGATCTGGAACTTCATTTTTGGTGATTCGGTTGCCTCAATGCGGCTGCTTTCTGCATTATTTACATCAGCTGCAATATTCTTCATCTATCCCGTTAGTAGACGTATAATGAACCCGTTACAATCATTTCTAGTTATCATTTTATATTCTATATCACCTTTAAACCTATATTACTCCCAGGAAGTACGTATGTCAGCTATGAACCTTTTCCTGAACATTGGTTCTGTATATTTCCTGCTGAAATTATGCGATACGAAGCACGATTATCACAGAATATTCAAGGACAGGTTTAGCATACTATACCTGATCTTCACTACCGCAGCTTTATATACTCATTACTTTTCTTTTTTTATCCTGGCAGGCGAAGTTGTTTATACTATAGCAGTTAATAGGAAAGAAACAAAGCAATTAATAGCATATTTGTATATATATGCGGGAATACTCTTAGCGTACCTTATCTGGATTCCGGAGCTGATAGCTCATATGAGCAGGGGACAGTCCTGGCGAACTTCACAATCCTTAATGCAGGCGTTAGATGAATATCTTTATTTTGCAAGAGATCTGAATCTGGGGTTATATTACTATTATACCGATTATGATATGGTAAGATATATTACATATTTCATTGGGTTTGTACTATTTGTAGTTTTAATTGGAATAATAATTAAATGGTTTAAAACTGATAATAATGCGATTTATCTTATACTTTTAGCTTTTTTTGTTCCTTTAATTTTAGCCGGAATTATATCCATAAAGCAAAAGATAGAATTTTACAGGTATCTAAGCATTCTTGTACCATATATTTCAATTTTAATAGTGTACGGTTTATTCAAGTGGAAGTATAAAGTTATTTCTTACCTGTTACTGACAGTTTATATGGGAATAAATGTATACGGTATGAATATTCACTACTCGTTTAACTTCAAAAATGATGATTACAGGGAATTGATAGGACAGATCAATAAAGATTATCAGGCAGGGGATAAGATATATGTTGAACCACATTACTACGGCTGGGCAATTGATTATTATAAAAAACAGGAATCGTTACAAATCCCAAAAACAGCGTTCGTTCGTTATGGATGGGGTGAGATACTGGATTCAATATCAACTCAAAAACCGCAAAGATTCTGGATCGTACTTGATTATGGAGTAACAGACACGTCTCAGTATAGTTCATATATTAACGGGCTAACACAAAAATATTCTTTGGATTACATAATGACTTACCCTCTGGCACCCGAAAAGGTTGAGCTTTACCGGTTCAAATAAGGTAATAAAAAAGCCCGGCGGTTGCCGGGCTTTGAATAATTATTAAATCTAATCCTTAAGCTTCTACAGTTTCCTTTACATTAACATCAGCATTTGAATTTACGCCGTTTGAAGTTTTATCAGCAGATTTAACCTTGCTCATATCAATTTCTATTGCATTTGAATTCATGCTGCCGTTGTTATTGTATTTTCCTGTGCCCTGTTTCTTGTGAATTGCGTCAATTTTTTCCTGTAACTCATATTGTTTCCTTATCTTATCTTCAAATTCCTTCATCTTCTCTTCAACTGTCAGAACTTTCTTATCCTTAACAACCATATCTTCCCTGTAGCGTTTCAGGAAGTAATGTATTGTTTCAACACGTATCTTAATTGAGCCGGTCGGCTTATTCTCATCAATATCCTTGAATGAGAAGTACGGCGTTCCGCTATCGGAAACGATCTCCTCAATTACAGTATATATCGGTGCATCATGACCGCATTTAAATGATGAAAGCTCAAGAGCAACAAGGTTCGGATGGCGAGCAGTATATTTAGCTGCCCATACCTTTCTTGTTGTGTTTTCGCTGTATGAGTTCTTCCATACATCGCCAACATCCATTGCTCCTTTAATAATACCTGCTTTAACTTCATCACCAAATAAGCGCTCAAGCATATCCTCATCAGTTGGCAGTGCATCCTGGTTGAAAACAGGGTAGCCAAGCTTCTGGAATTCCTCGAGTATTTCATGGTTTAAGCCCGGATCGTTGTGATACGGCCTTGCAAGAACTACAATACCAATCTTATTATCCTTTTCCAGCTGGTCTAAAGCTTCACGGGCTTTGCTTCTCATATTATTCGTGAATTTATCAAGAGCTTTATAAGCCTCTTCAGTTGCCCTATCGCTTTCTTCTCTGCTTAATCCTAATTTCGGACCCCATTCATCAAACATTTGCTTTGCGCAAAGCTTGGGCTCTGTCATATATAAATATGTATTTATATACTCAATTCCCGCATCTTTGAACATATCGCTTTCTTTGATAAATGCAGCTTTTGCAGCCTCTGATGTTGCTGTAACTGTCGGGCATGCATGATGCTGCTGAGCATAGATAAAGTCTGATGGTATAGTATCAACCAACGGAAGGAAAATATAATCTATTTTCTTCTTCTTGTGTACCTTATATATCAGGTTATGTATATGAGGAATACCAATTTTAGAAGGGAAGCATGGATCAATTGACCCGCGTTTTGCACCTTCTTTATATAATTCCTCGCTGGTATATTCAGAATACACAATGTTCCCCGGGTTTATACCGACTGCTTCAAAGTAGCCAGTGAAAAACGGTGTGTGAGCGTACATATTAAGCACGCGGGGGATAGCAATTACAACCTTACCCCTGTTCTTCATCAGCTCAACACGTTTATCGAAATCAGCCTTAGCTTTTTTATCGAATTTCATCTTAAGCTCATCGATTTTAGAAAGTACAGGAATTTCATCCTTTACTATCTTTGGTTCCTGAGATCTCCATACTTCAACTGCTGCATATTCAACAAGGTTTGGTGTGATATCTTTTATCGCATCAAGGCCCTTCTTGATATCTTTCATTGAGCTAAGATCTTCAACAGTTCCTTTTTCGCATGTCGCTATTATCAAACGCTGAGTTCCTGCAACAATTGGTATCTTTGAATCTGGATTAACTATCTTATCCTTTGGAAATTCAATTGAGAGATCCTTAACAAACGGAATTGCTTTTTCTTCTGTAGCAACATCAATAAATGTCCTTAAACATTTATTCTTGCAGAAATAGCATCTTGTCTTTTCATCTCTCGATGTTTTAAATACGATTTTCGCAACTTTATCAAGACCTATGAATTCTGTTCTCTTTCCGTTCTTGTAAAGCCTTGCTGCTTCAAGTCCGCAGCCTATTGCACCTGCTTCACCCGTGTGTTTATGAACGAAAACGTTAGGCTCTATTCCGCTTCCGATAAATCTTTCGGAAATGAAATCCACCTGTGTTTTAACCGCAGCGAGATTATGCTGAGTGCCGCCCTGGAGCACAAAATTCTCTCCAAGCTTGGCAAGGTTTGGTATCTGCGAAACATAAAGCCAGATATTCTTAGGCAGTACATTAGCAAGTCCTGCCATAATTTCTTCCGGCTTCCATCCCTGGCGCTGGAAATCAACTATATCAGACTGCATAAATACCGCGCAGCCGTAACCGAAAGTAGGGTACTGCTTGGCAGAAAATGCTATATCAGCAAAATCTTCAACAGCGTAACCGAAACCCTGAGCAGTAGACTGCAGGAAGTAACCGTTTCCGGCTGAGCATTGTGTATTCAGCTTGAAATCAGTTACGCGTCCCTGGTCTAAAATAATTAATTTTATATCCTGTCCGCCTACATCAACAATTACATCTGTATCCGGATAAAAATGAACTGCAGCTTCTGTATGCGCAACTGTTTCTACCAGCGCCACATCGCCATGCAGAACATCTTTCAATATATCTTTTGCATAGCCAGTTGTGCCAATGCCCAGGATTTCGAGAGTTGCTCCCTGTTCTTCAACCTGGTCACGTAGTTTTTGAAGTATTTCTACAGTATCTTCAATAGGATTTCCTTTAGAAAGCTGGTAGGATTTTACAAGTACCTCTTTATCCATCGAAATGAGTGCGGCCTTTGTAGATGTTGAACCGCCATCGAGTCCAATGAAGCCCTGTACAACTTCACCCGGCTTAAATGTTGCAGGTGTGAATTTGGGAATTTTATATTTTTCTTTGAAAGTATCAAGCTCAGCTTCGTTTTTATAAAGACCGCCGCCGCCTGAGAGTTTCATCAGTTTCTTCTTTTCTTCAGCTCTGCCAACATTTATGTAATACTCAAGGTCACCATAGCCTTTATACATACCAATTTCCGGTTCTTCTTCTTTGCCATACTCAATTGCGCCAATTGCCGCAAAGTACTGCGCATTTTCAGGAACCCTTATCAGCTCTTCGATAGGCACGTTCTTATCATAGGGAACGTTCCTTTCATCCCACATCTTAGGTATATTAGCCCTCCAGCAATCCATCATACCTTTTATATAACAGTTTGGACCGCCTAAGAGCAATACTTCAGGCCTTAGAGTATGTCCGCGTGTTAATACCGAAAGGTTCTGCTGGATTATGGATTCAAACAAACTTGCCATAAGCTGGTCTGCCGGTACACCCGATTTTTGTAAACCGTTAATATCGGTCTCGGCAAATACACCGCATTTACCGGCAACAGGGTGGAGCTTCAATCCGTAATAACCCATATTGCAAAGCTCTGCTGCGGGAATCTTAAGCTTGGCGTTAATTTTATCAATAACCGCGCCTGTACCGCCGGCGCACTTATCATTCATTGAAGGAATCTTTTTCTTCTTGCCTGTTTCAGGATCTTCTTTGAAAACAATTATCTTCGCATCCTGTCCGCCGAGCTCAATTACAGAAAGTGTCTTCGGATAGAATTTCTCTACCGCTAAAGATACAGCATTTACTTCCTGTACGAACTTTGCGCCGAGGAAGCGTCCGATATTGCTGCCGCCTGAACCTGTTATAAATACTCTTGCGCCAACAAGTGAATCCTTGCCGAGAGTATCTTCGATATTTTTAAGCAGCTCAAGTGATTTCTCAGGCTGCTTGGTATCGTGACGCTGGTAATCTGACCATAATATTTTATCGTTATCAATATCCATTACAACAGCCTTTACAGTTGTTGAACCGACATCAAAACCGATGAACAGTGGTGATTTACCCGGCTTATTTGGTTGATTTGTCATATATAATTTAGATTTTTCTATTCAACAATAGTTTAAGCATTAACTGATTCTTCTTTTGTTACAACAGATTTAATTCCGTCTTTTTTCATTTTCTCAGATACATCAAGAACGAAATTAGCAGCAATACCGATAATACCTTTCCTGTGACCTACATGGTAGAACGGCCTCTGGAGGTAATCGTTAGCAGCAACATATGCTTTTATTTCTTCAATTGTGTAACCGGTTTCTTCAATGCATTTCTTGAACTCAAGCTTAGCCTTTGCCTTTGCTTCGCCAAGAGCCATCTGAACTCTTGAATGAGCATTAACATCGCCTTCGCCTGAAGTTTCAATAGGTATGAATATCATATCCTTGAACATTGAAGTTACCGCTGACTGAACGCCATCTGACTGTGTTGAAGGCATACATCCGAACGGTTTAAGTGAAAGTACCATATGGCAAAGATCTTTATTTACATAGTAAATGTTCTTTGCTATTTCCAGGTGACCTTCTCCGCCTTCAACCCTTGAATTGTAGAAGGGGTGACCCAGTCTCTGCATTTCAAGCTGGCTTGCAAGCTCATGAGGCATACCGTTAAAGACTTCTCTTATCCTGTTATATTCACGGTCAAATACTTTTTCCGCAATTGATAAGATTGTAACTGTCTTTTTGTAATCTTTCAGGTTCTTTAATTTCTTAAGTACCTGGAAGTTTTTGGGAGCTTCTTCGCCTTCTTTGATACCTTTTCTGTCATGGTACATATTCTTAGCCTGGTGAAGCATGTAAAGTATCCATGTTGCAATCGGCTCTACCAGTAACTGTGCGCCTTCTCTTTCGAGGAAGGGGAACATGTTGAAGTTTCCGTCGCCCTCAGTTGTCTGTGCCCAGAATTCACCGGTAACTTTGCAGATCGGCTTTACTCTGGTTCTGTCAACTTTAATTTCGTTAAACTTGTTGCGGATATCTTTCAATGTTTCAACATAATAATCGCTCATTACCTGGTCAACAAACCTTTGTATATAGTTTGAGCCCGGAACTTTTGCTAAAAATGCGCCCATCTTGCTGTTGAAATCAAAATACTTCTTTGTCTTCATTCTCTCGTACATCATATCCATACATTCTTCAAGAACCTTATCTGTTTCGCCGGCATTAACTTCAAACGGCCTTATCTGGTAAGCTACATCGTTGATGATATCGCCGATATTCATTGCATTAAGAATACCAAGGAAGAAGTCAAGATTCATCTCAAGCCCTGCTTCCATCTCATCCTGCTCTAAGCCGCCTGTCTGCTGGAAAATCAGTACACGGAAGCCATCAAAACCTGAATTGCGGAGTGCAAGACGGTATTCAGCTTCATACATACCAAAACGGCATGGACCGCATGCGCCTGCCGTGAAGAACACATATTCATTAATTATCTGGTCTTTTGTCATACCTGATTTTTCAAGTTCCTGCAGGTACTGAACTAAGTTACCTACGGTAAAATAGGTCGGATTGCACTGTCCGTTATTACCGTATTCTTTACCTAACTGGAAGGCTTTTTTATCGGGGGTAGGGATCTCGCTGGCTTTGTAGCCTAATCCCTGTAAAACACCTTTAACAAGCTTTTCATGTTTCCAGGTCAAACCACCGAATAGAATAGTGGTATTTGCTCTCTGGTCTTTTGTAAAAGTTGTTTCTAATGGTCTTTTAAAGTGATCGATCTTCTTTGCTTCAACGCCATACTCTTTCTCTAAACGCATTCTTTCTTCAAGCAATAAGCGCTGAATTTCTGCTTCTTTGCTCTCGGTTTTCTTCAAACTGATACCAACGGGCGCACTTACCACGTTTGTATCTTCGTTTTGATTTTGATGTCCCATTTTTTTACCCTTCCTTTAGGTATATTTTTGGTTTATTTGATTCTTTTAAAATTTATTATTTACTTTAATAATCTTTAATTCTTTATTATTTAATTCATTTTCAATATTTCTGATACACAATTTTTACTGCTCTTAACTGCTCCTTCAATTGTTGCTGGCAGTTCAGTATCTGTCCAGTCACCGGCTATGAAGAAATTGCTGATACTTGTAGCACTCGGTGGCCTGTTGTTTAATGATCTCGTATCCGGCACAAATGTTGCCCTCATTTCCTTGATAACTCTTGAAGCAATTACTTTATAGCCAATTAACTCAGGGATACATATTTTCAGTTCACCAAGAGCCAGATCTGTTATAAATTCCTTTGATTTCTCAGCTATTTCTTTTGCGCTGCTTATTACAACACAAACCTGGTCATTTGTAACCTTGAAAACCCATTGTGATGATGTATTCAGCAAGCCTATGAACTCAGAACTAAAGATGCTGCTTATATCCTTATCAAACTTTAAGTGGATATTAACAATAGGTGAGTGGCTCAATTCTTCTAACCCATCAAAAAATCTATTATGAACATCTTCACCCAGCATACTTTTAAAATTAAAGAACGGTACAGCGCTTATATAAAAATCAGTTTGAATTTCGCTCATATCTTCAAGTATTAATGAAGATATACTGGTATCGTTAAACTTAAATCCTGTTACTCTGTTGTTAGCTAAAATTATTGCTTCTTTTTGCTTCAGGTACTCAATTGCCGGTTCAACGAAAATATCACTTAAGAAATCATTTGGGAGAACCAGTTCAGAGCCGCCTTTTTCAATAAATCCCATTCGTATCATATTACTGAACAAATACGCAGAAGTATCCTGCGGTTCCGCATTAAATACTGCTATTATAAATGGTTTCCAGAAGTAATCTATAGCTTTATCAGTTTGAGCAGTTAATTTGAATAATTTCTCTGTATTGAAGCCCTTAAGATGATTCTCTGTAAACTTATTCTTTTTGATCTTATTAACCAGCCTGACTACTGCAAGTTTATCCTTTAGCTCAAGAGCCTTATATCCCATTATTCCGCCCGCTAAATGAAGCGGGGGAGGGAGCTTTGAGGCTCTCAGTGAATAGCTTTCGCCATTACTATCTCGGAATACAACTTCAAGCTGTTTCTGGAAGCTCAGTTTATCATAAGTACCGATCAACTTCAGGTAATCGAAAGTATTCTTATACCAGCTGGCAAGTATATGCTTACCGTTATCAATCCTTAATCCTGATGCTTTGTCAAAGAACGAATATGCTCTTCCTCCAAACTTCGGGGACGCTTCGACCAGTGTAACTGAAAAACCTTTTTCTGCGAGGAAAACCGATGCCGAGAGTCCCGCAATGCCGCCGCCAATCACAGAAACACTTTTACTCAATGTGCCAGCTTATACTTAACAAACACACCAAAGGTATAATAAAGCTTCTTTAGTTTCGATACTTTCGCTTTCTTGCTGAAAACATTATAGTTCATCTGCTCAATTTTTTCGAGGATATTGAAATATATCTTTTGCATTATCCGGGCAGGGAAGAGCAGCTTCCTGTCTTCCTTAGCAAATGAATCATTAGCCTTCTCGAAATACTCTCTTGCGCGTTTGCATTCAAACTTCATTAATTCAACAAATGATTCATTATATCTGAAATTCATTAAGTCGTCTTCAGTGTAACCAAATCTTTTTAAATCTTCTTCAGGGAGATATATCCTGCCATTTAAAGCATCAAACTTTATATCTCTTAAAATATTAGTCAATTGCAACGCTATGCCAAGATTCACCGCATACTGCTTTGCATTTTCTGTCTTATAGCCAAATATTTCAATACACATCAGCCCAACCGTAGCAGCTGCCCTGAAGCAATACTGGTATAGTGTATTAAAATCCTTGTAGCGTGATACCTGCAAATCTGCTTCCATCCCTTTTATGAGCTCAAAGAACGGCTCAACGGGAATATTGAACTTCTTAATTATCTTTGTGACCTGGTTCAGTAGTGCGTAATTTGAACTGCCTTTTAGAGCCTGCTCGAATTCATTTTTCCATTCCCTTATTTTTCTGAACTTAAGCTCGGGGGAATCCATCTCATTATCAACAATATCATCAGTCTGCCTGCAAAATGCGTAGACAGTATTGATGGCCTCATATTTTTCCTTTGGCAATAGAGAGAACGAATAAAGAAAGTTCGTTTTGCTTGATTGCGTTATTTCGATGTGATCAGTTGACAATTATTATATCCTTGAGCTTAAATATATCTTTAATTTATCGAAGCCGCTTATCTTTGGCCTCTTGTTTAATACGTTATAATCCAAATCTTTTATCTTCTTCAAAATTGTGGTACCGCCAAGCCATGTTAACTTTAATTCCTTTGAAAGCTTTTTCATTTTCTCATCATTTTCTGTTAATTCCAGAAGCTTCTTACCTTCATTAAATAATACTTCAGTTCGTTCGACTTCAAACTTCATTAACTCCTTAAACTTACTGTTTGACTGCTTCATTTCCAGTTCCAGCATTGTGTATCCAAACTTCTTCAAATCTTCCTGCGGTAAATAGACCCTGTCTTTTCTTAGATCCACTTCCACATCCTGCCAGAAGTTCGTAAGCTGCAAAGCTGTGCAGATCTTATCTGAATATTTAAAGAACTCTTCATCATGGCAGCCGAATATCATTAAAACAAGTCTGCCTACCGGATTCGCTGAACGTTTGCAATAATCTAATACCTCATCATGTGTTTCATACCTGTTTTTTTCTACATCCTGCCTGAAAGCTGAGAGCAGGTCTTCAAGCGTTTCAATTGGTATCTCATTATCCTGAACCGTTTTAGACAGCGCTATGAATATCGGGTCATATGACTTGCCATTATAGCAATCTCTAAGCTTTTCGTTCCATTCATCCAGCAATGCCAGCCTTTTTGGCAGACCGCCTTCTATCCCTTCTTCATCGGCGAAATCATCAGCGGCTCTTGCGAAAGCATAAATAGCGTAAACATACCTTCTTTTATCTTTCGGAAGAAGTAATGATGCCACAGGGAAATTTTCATAGTGACCTTTTGCGATATCTTCGCAGTATTTGAAAGAACTGTTTATTAAGCTTTCATTCATAACCTAAGCAATCATACTCCGCAGTATGCTCATAGTATCAGTTATATATAGTTAATGCCTGTCAGTTAAGAACAGGTTAATTATGTGAAGCGAATTGGTTGTTGAGTTTAAATTAACAGAGAGGATTTCCTTAGATATGCCCCTTGGGAACGCCACAGGGAAATATTTCCGGAATCAAGAATGTGATAGGTTATCAGATCTATTTTAGTGTTAACAGATTTAGATAAATTCTTTACAAATGATTGGAATGAAATACCGGATCTTTTATACATTAACGCAAACAAAAGGATTATGAAACCTGATGAATTTGCATTAGCAGGATCGGTTGGATTGTAATAGAATGCGACCCATATCATTGATAGGGCAGTGAAAATTATCATCCAGAACCTTGTATTATATGATGCGGTGTGGGGAGTTAAGCGCTTCCAGTAAAGATTATTGCAAATCTTTCTGTAGAATTCCATAGTTAAAAAGTTACTTAAAACCCATATAACTTTTAATATGAATTCACTTTTCAGAAGCAGCTTTATTTGAAGAATTATATTCAATTATTCATTGATTTTATACGTAAAGTTAAGGATATATGTTTGAAATGTCAATTAAATCAAAAATTTAATCTGTACAGAAGAGTATAGATAAGGTGATTCTATTACTGAAAACGATATAAGTCATAAAAGAAGAAATACAAACAATAATAGTCTCTAACTACTTATAATCCTCCTAAAAAAATTACTCATACCTCAAAGCGTCTATAGGATTCAGTTTAGCTGCCTTGAAAGCAGGGTAGGTGCCGAAAATTATTCCAATAAGCGAACACACGATAACTCCTATTACAACCCAGTCATACGGAATTGTTACCGGAAAATGGAATATTGAACCAAGCAGGTTGCCTATTCCAATACCTATGGCAATGCCAATTACCCCTCCCAACTCGCAAAGTAATATAGCTTCAAATAAGAACTGCGTTAATATGTTACCGCGTTTTGCGCCGATTGCCATTCTGATGCCGATCTCTTTTGTTCTTTCAGTAACTGTAACGAGCATTATATTCATAATACCAATACCCGCCGCGATCAAAGAAATAAATGAAATTACCCCTGCGCCATATTTGAAATAAACTGTAAAATTATTTGCTTCACGCACAAGTGACTCATTTGACCATATATCAAAATCATTATCTTCGCCCGGCGGCACTTTGCGTATCTGTCTCATGAGCCCAATGACTTCTTCCTGTGTTTCATCAAGCTGAGCTTTGCTATACGCTGAAACGGTTATGTTCAATGAGCGGTCTTTACGGGCGCCATATATCTTATCCATTGTATATAAAGGTACCAGAACTATATTATCCTGACTTTGACCCAGGTTTTCACCTTTTGCAACAAGCACTCCGATTACAGTAAAACGGTTACCGTCAATTTCTATTTCTTTATCAAGCGGGGAAGTGAACGGGAAGAGCTTATCAACAACTTCCATTCCAATTACAGTAACATTTCGGGTAGATTTAATCTCTTCTTCTGTGAAGAATCTTCCTTCAGAAAGTGTATGGTTGTTTGCGGGTAAAAATTCCGTAGTAACTCCTGCCATCTGGAAATTCGGGTTTGTCTGGTTGGGACCGTATTTTACTGTTTTACCGCCTGACCAGTCTTCAAGTCCGATATATTTTGGAAGCACAGCAAGTTCTTTCAGCCTGTAGCCTTCTTCTTTTGTAATGGGTTTACGTTTCTCATATTTGCGGAATTTGCCGGGTCCCGAAACAAATGTAGCGGGCCATTTCTGCACCTGGAAAGTACTTGTACCCAACTGGCTCAAGCCGCTATCAATACCTTTTTGCAGCGCATCAAGAAGTGTCATTACGCCGATTATGGAAAATACACCTATCACTATACCCAGCAGGGTAAGCGATGCCCTAAGTTTATTAGCTCTGATTGAATTGAGGGCCGATATGAGTGCTTCTTTGAGATTCACTTATTTAACTTTTTATTTTGCCGTTTAAAAATTTCTTTATGCTTTTTCTTCTTGTTTTCTCGGCTTCAGTTTTGTCAGCAACTGTTTTTTTCTTCTTTTTTTTTCTCACAAGAAGCTGTGTCGTAGCCGTTGATTTAAATACTGCCATTGATCAAATATATTATACACAGACAGGAATGTCCGTGCTACTGTATCTTATTTAATATAAAAATCTCTTTGAAATACAAACTGGTCTGTTTCAAATGCGCATAAATATCTTCCCAGTGGATAGTCGCAGTCGCTTGTTTTGCAGAAGATCATCTCCCATCTTACTCTAAATATACCCGGGCTCAGTGTCTGGTCATTTATTAAATACATTATTGTGTTACCACTTGTATCTGAAACCGATAGCCTTAGCGTTGTTTTGAGCGGAATATCTAGATCAACCCTTATAATATACTTTGTCTGTTCTTTATTAAGCTTTATTATGACATCGCTGATGTTATACTCAGCTGGCTTATCTTTTTTCGTCTTTCGTATAACAACGTCATTGGTATCTTTATCTATAAGCTGTGAATAGGAAATTGATGTGAATAATAAAAGAACAATGACAAATATGAAATTGAACAGCTTTAAATGTCTTTTCATCTTGAAATCATAATATCAATAATAATGAATGGATCCTTCGCTTTGCTCAGGATGAAAAAGCTATTCATATCTCAATGCATCCACCGGGTCAAGCTTTGAAGCGGATAGGGCAGGGAAGAATCCTGCTACAATTCCCGCAAAAGCTGAGATCACAAGCGCAAGTACAACTACCCACAATGGCATTGCTGTCGGGAGTAAAAAGGCATTAATAATAAAGCTAATAGGTAATGCTATTAGTAATCCAATCGACCCGCCTACAACGCATATTGTAACCGCTTCAATTAAAAATTGCAGCATAATTGTGACCCTTTTTGCACCAATAGCTTTCCTTATACCTATTTCCTTGGTTCTTTCCTTTACACTTACGAACATAATATTGGCAATGCCTATTGAACCGACTATCAAAGAAAGCAGAGTAATAGCCGTTCCAATTGTTTTTATGAGACCGGTTAAGGATTCATATGTTTGCTTGAACGCTTCCTGCTGGTTTACACCGAAGTCATCGTTTCCGCCAATGGGAATTCTCCGTGCACGCTTCATTACTGATCGTACTTCTTCCTTTGTATCTTCCATTGCGTCAACTGTCCTGGCCTTTACATTTATTGTAAGTGACCTTTTGTTTCCAAAGAGCTTGAAAAACTTATTTATGGGTATAATTATCCTGTTATCCAGGCTGAATAATCCCAGCATGCTTCCCATTTTTGCATATGTTCCTATTATCTTAAAATTATTTCCCTTTATCTGGATCACTTTTCCTATTGGGTCAATATTCTGAAAGAACGATTCCTTAATATCATAGCCTATCACACATACTGCCCAGCCCCCATCGGATTCCCTTTTAGTAAAGAACCTTCCGTCATCAACATCCAGTCCCAAAGTTCTCTGGTATTCTTCCGTTGTACCGAAAACGGGAATATTCTCACTTGTGAAATCCTGGTAATTGACAATAGTTGATGAACCAACAGTTGGGCAGATTGATTCAGCACCGTTCATATTCTCAGAAAATGACTCATATTCCTGCCAAGTGATATCACGCCTGTTGCGGTATACTTCCCAGTCATCCTTGCCGAACCATTCGAATTTTTGTATGTACAGAACATCCGCGCCAACGGCAGAGATGCTTTTTTCAAATGCCCGGTTAATGCCCTCAATGGCAGTTTGCAGAATAGTTACCGTAGTTATGCCAATAACTATACCCAGAGTAGCCAAAAATGAACGTACTTTATTAGCCCTGATGGAATTCAGGGAAATGATTACACCTTCTCTTATTTCAGCTAAAAGATTCAATTGTTATTTTTTGCAGTGTTAGTTCTTTGTGAGCTCATTTTTAATTTTTCCTTCCATAGATTCCTTAAAGTCATAAGCATAATCAATATCCATAGCTTTATCAAAATACTTCTGAGCTTCTGATTTATTACCCAATCTTAAGTAACATCTCCCGATCTGAAAGTAGGCTTCAGGTACCAGCCATTTTTCATTCTGCGGATAAAGGGAAGTATTGAGTTTAAATTGCTCGATTGCCTTATTATAATCTTTTTGTTTGGAATAAACCTGTCCCAGTCCCTGGTTGATCTGGCATTTGATATCATCAGAAAAAGTAACACCTGGTGTGCCGAGTAATGTGTTATAATCGTAGATTGCTTCAGTTAATCTGCCAACAGCCCGGTTGTTATCGGCAACAATTAATACCGAATCAGTTTTTGCAAGAGGTGAAGTCTCTCTTTCTTTTAACTTTCTCAGCCAGTATTTTTCCCACTCATTATCTTCCTTGAAATCAGTTCGGGCTTTTTTATAATATTCAACAGCGCCATTTCTATTACCCATAAATTCCAACGATACGCCTATGCTGTATAAGCGGTTATTCATATTTTCGTCTTTGGTGAGATATGAAATAAACCGTTTTCCATAATCTGAAGCTTTATCGTAAACATTCATCCTGAAATAAGCTGTACTCAGTGCGCCGTATGCGATTCTGAATATTATCTCGTTATCTTTTCCTTTGTTATATTCAAGTGATTTTTCATAAGCATCAATTGCGTCAGCCATTTTATCCTGCTGTGAATAAAGCCCGCCTTTTAGCATCCATACTGCAGGACTTGTAGGGTATTTCACGGTCAACGCCTGAACATATCCTTCAGCTTCGGGATATTTTTCTTCTCTCCATAATAACAGGGTAAGGTAAAACTTAGCTTCATTGGAAGTATATGTACCTTTTTCAGATGCCTGGGTTAAATACTTTTTCCCTTCATCACGGTTACCTGAAAAGCCAAGGATATCAGTCAGCCATTGCAGTTTACGCGGTATGAAGCTCGTTAAATAGTTGTAAACACCAAGTCCAAGTGCTGCATCATTATAATTCGGATTCTTTTCGAGAACAAATGTCAAATTACTGTTACCATCTTTAATTTCAGAAGCTGCTTTAAGATAATTTTCGCCAAGCAGGCCAACAGCAAAAGCCCTGATCGTATATGTCCACCCGAGATAAAGTCTGGCATCAAGGTCATTTTCGTTCTTGTCAATAATGTTTTCGCATTTTTCAACAAGTTTATCAGAAAGATTCATGAAAGTTTCATAATCGGTTTTATTTCTTGTCAGTAATGCTTTCCAGTAAAAAATTGTCTGCTCAAAAAAATGTCCGCGGAGGTCGTTTGGCGCTATACTTTTTGCTTCCTGGAATTTTGAAAGTGCGGCAGGGAAGTCCATATTATATTCAGCATCAATTCCATCGGAAATTAATTTATGTATCTTCTCAAAATCCTGTGAACTGGATACGGAAACCAGCGTAACAATTAATACAAATGAATATATATAATTTCTAAACAATTTTACCCCTATGGTGTTTGGTCAGTTATTGGTTAATTCAGGTGTATTAACAGGTCTCACATACTTCAGGCCTTTTTCAGTCATTTTATCAGATTCTATCAGGCCATCCCTTAATCTTATCGTTCTATGAGCGTGTTCTGCTATAAAATCTTCGTGAGTTACTAAAATAATTGTATTACCCTGTGAGTGCAGGTTATCAAATAATTCCATTATCTCATCACCTGTCTTTGAATCCAGGTTTCCTGTAGGCTCATCAGCCAGTATGATTGATGGTTTGTTAACCAGCGCTCTTGCAATAGCTACACGTTGTCTTTGACCGCCGGATAGTTCGTTTGGTTTATGTTTCATTCTATCCTGTAAACCAACTTTAAATAATGCTTCTTCAGCTCTCTCCATACGCGCAGTTTTTGACATACCCGCATAGATCAAAGGAAGCTCAACATTATGAAGCGCATTTGAGCGGGGAAGCAGGTTAAAAGTCTGGAACACAAATCCTATTTCTTTATTCCTAACAGTTGCAAGATCGTTATCATCCATTTCACTTACATTCTGCCCGTTAAGCTCGTAATATCCCGAGGTTGGTGTATCAAGGCAACCGATGATATTCATCATTGTTGATTTGCCTGAGCCTGATGGACCCATGATAGCAACATATTCATTTTTATGTATGGTCATCGAAACACCTTTTAAAGCGTAAAGCTCTTCAGCGCCCATTACATAAAGCTTAACTATATCTTTGGTTTTTATTATCTCTTCCAAAACTCTTTAATTAAATTCTTTTAAATTTATCCTCCTTGAAAGATAAGAATTTAAAATATATTATTCTTCTTTAGAATCTTTTTTCTTTATTTCATTATCCACTTTAACAACCGATCCTTCTTCAAGCTCTTTACTGATTGCTTTGTAAGGACCCTTCACAACTACATCATCAGGTTTTAAGCCTTCCAAAACTTCAATATATTTATCATCGCTTATTCCTGTTTTAACCTGTACCATCTTAACTTTTGAAGGAGTTCCTTCTTCTACTATAAAAACAACTTCTTTAGGTTTCTCTTTTTTCTTAAGGTTTTCCTCAGATTTTCGTTTCACATCTTCACCTGTTGTTACTGTAGTTTTCTCTTCCTCACGGGCAGTAACGCTTTGAATAGGGATAGCAATAACATCTGCTTTGGAATTAACCTTAATCTCAGCATTGCAGGACATTCCCGGTTTTAAAGACACATCAGGGTCAATAATCCGTATCTTAACAATAAAATTAATTACCTGTTCCTGAGTACCGGTTCCTTTTGATTTAGCTGAATTGGATATTTCATATACATATCCTTTTATCACTCTATCAGGGAAAGCATCAACCTCAACATCGGCCGTATCACCAAGCTTTACATTTGTAATATCTGTTTCACTGACTTCAATTTCAGCATCCATTAAGGATAAGTCCGAAACAGTCATAATAACGCTTCCTGCCATTTGCTGTGTACCTACAACTTTTTCACCTATTTCATTATTAAGTTTAGTTACAATTCCATCCATGTTAGAGCGTATTGTAGCTTTTGAAAGGTCCTGTGAGCTTTGCTGAAGCAATGCAAGATTTTGTCTTACATTTGCATTTGAGCTCTTTACATTTGATTTAGCGACTTCGTAAGCTATTCTTGCGTTATCAAGATCAGATTGAGATACCAATCCGCTTCTGAAGAGTTGTTCAGTTCTCTGGAATTCAAGCTCAGCTTTTTTGAGATTATTTTCAGAAACTTCTACCTGTGTACGTGAATACTGAACGCCTGCCTGCTGCTGGTTTATCCTTGCTCCATATGTTTCGGCTTTTATCTTGACTAAGAGGGCACCTTTTTTCACAGTATCGCCTTCTTTATACGGTAACTGTATAATTTCGCCGCTGATCTCAGCCGAAATATCGACTTTTGTTTCGGGATTTATTGTCCCTGTACCTGAAACAACCTGAACAATGGTACGCTTGCTGATCTTTTCTGTTTGTACGGTGGTAAGTTTGTCTTTTTTGCCTGATACGACTACTGCAATAATTACAAGTATGAGTATTCCTCCAATTATTGAAAATAAAAGTAGTTTTTTGCTTTTCTTTTTCTTTTTAACTACGGGTTTAATATCTGCCATAAAATTATGTTTTAAATTTCTCCTTAAATATCTTCAAAAAATTAGTAATTCAGTAAGCCCTGGTAATACTCAAGCTGTTTTTGAGCATAAATAAAATCATATATTAGGTTTGATTTATTTATCAACGCATTATTCAGGTTTGTTGAAGCTGTGTTTACATCTAAAACTGTTCCGATGCCAACTCTGTATGATTCTTCTGCCAGAAATTTATTCTGCTCAGCATTTTTTAGGCTTCTATCGGTAATCTCGATCTGTTTTAAGAGTGATTTAAGATCTAAAACTGCCTTCTTAATCTGCAGCGCAATCTGGTTCTTAATCAGAGTAATATCTTCCTGAGCTGACTTGTAATTTATGAGTGAAATTTGCCGCTGGTTATCCTGCTGAAAGCCCTGGAATATAGGGTAGCTTAATGTTAAGCCAATAGTAAATGCCCTTTGGTTTGTTATTTTGTCTATCTTTGTACCGTTCATTGAATATGACCCAAATCCTGTTAAAGTAGGGAAGTACTGGTTACCGCGGGCAATATCAATATTTGTCTGTAAAATATCCAGGTTTTGCACTGATGATTTGTAATCATTCCTGTTTCTGTAAGCTGTATTTACAAGGTTATCTGTATTCTGGTTCATTAAAACGTAAGATTCCATTGTTTCATAACTTACATCCGTAAAGAATTCATCTTTATTTACTGCATAATTTTTATCGAGCGGTAGGTTAGAATCAAAAGCGAGGTCAGAAATGGATTTATTAAGGTTATTTTTAGCCTGTTCAACTGCAAGCTCATTCTGCGCAACAACTACATCCTGAGTCAAAACATCAAGCTGCGTTCTCTTGCCAACTTCAACAAAGATCTTTATTTTATCAAGCTGAGCGCGGGCATCAGCGAGTGTTGCTTCATTAATTACTACTATCTGCTGGTTCTTAAGTACCGCTACGTAATCTGCTATTATTTTTACAGCTATATCCTGCTTTAACTTCTTTAACTGTATTTGGTACTGGGTTTTGGAAAGTTTAGCAAGATCTATCTGGTCAAAACTTGTCATACCATCAAAAATAGTAACATCTGACCTTAATGAAAGAGTGAAGTTATCTGAAGTCTGGTTGCTGGCTGGAATAGGAATTCCGGCCTGATTTACGTAACCGCCATCAATTACCTGATTAGAGCGCGTCCAGCCTGTCGAAAATTTGAGGTCAGGGAATAAGTTACCATAGCTTGCCCTGATATTACTTTCCTGCAGCTCGATAGTATTCTCAAGCTTATTAATATTCGGGTCATTTTTATAAGCATGTCCAATAGCTTCTTTTAATGAAACCTGAATTTCCTGTGAAAAAATACTGCCAGTAAATGTTAATATTACGGCTATAAATGCAGTTTTTAGTATCTTCATATCTGTGTTGTTGGAAAGATGGTAACCTTTATTTATTAAGACGTTAAAATACTCCTTTAAGTTTCAAAATATAAGTCAAAATTTAAATATTTATGTAAAAAAGTGTTACCTGATAGTATTGTAAAATCAGCAACTTTATATTCCTTATATGTATTTTAAATATTATATTAGTATGTTAACTTTAAATATTATTACAGGTTATGAATATATTATTAAATTCATTTATAGCGGTATTTTTCTTCTTTACGGCTGGATGTTCTGATAAGAAGAAAGAGGTCAAGCTTGAGCAGGTAAACTCAAAAAAATCGGAATATTTAATTGAGGTTTTTGTAAAAGATCTTGAGGTACCATGGAGCATAATTTTTACATCCGATAGCCGGGTACTTGTTAATGAAAGACCCGGCAGGCTTCGGATAATAGAGAACGGGAGATTACTTCCTGAACCGCTCAAAACGTTTGATGAAGTATCCAATAATTCCGAGGAAGGACTGATGGGATTAGCTTTAGACCCCAATTACGATGCAAACAAGCTCATTTATATGAGTTATGCTTACAAAAATGATGGTGATTTGCAAGTAAAAGTTGTAAGATATAAGGATAATGGAAATTCTATCAGCTTTGAAAAGCTTATAATTGATAATTTACCTGCAGCTCAGTACCACGCAGGCTGCAGGCTGAAATTCGGACCCGATAAAAAGCTATATATAACCACCGGAGATGCCGGTGACAGAAAATTTGCGCAGGACCTGAACAAAATGAACGGAAAGATCTTAAGGGTTAATAATGATGGCACTATACCAGTTGATAATCCGTTTCCAAACTCACCGGTATGGACATATGGGCACCGCAATCCGCAGGGAATTGACTGGGT
>JBDTNV010000023.1:0-27657 GCA_039933555.1 Ignavibacteria bacterium | reverse complement strand
GGAAAAATATCGCGTGAAATATTATATTATCTTTCCCAAGGAAATGAACTAACTTCGTATCGCTATTGCACCAGTAATCTTTCCATTTATCAGGAAAACCTTTTTGCTCAAATAATTCCTTTGTAATGGAAATATATCCCATTGGGGCTTCGAACCATACATAAATTACTTTACCGTCATATCCTACCAGCGGCAGAGGTACACCCCAATCCAGATCTCGTGTAATAGCCCTATCCTGCAATCCTGTTTTGAACCAGCCTTTGCAGTAATTAACAACATTGGGCTTCCAGTCTTTTTTTGAATCGATCCATTCCTCAAGCTGCGGCTGGAATTTTGAAAGCGGAAAGTAAAAGTGAGATGATTCTTTTACAACGGGTGTATCACCTGTGATAGTTGATCTTGGGTTTTTTAATTCTAATGGTGATAAGGCGCTTCCGCAATTTTCACATTCATCTCCCCTTGCTTCTTCATATCCGCAGACGGGACATGTGCCAATTACAAATCTATCGGCTAAGAATCTTTTTTCTTTTTCTGAATAAAGCTGTTTTTCGGTTTTCTGGTAAAGCAGACCCTTGCTGTATAAATTCATAAAAAAATCTTGCGCAGTTTTTTTATGTGTTTCAGTCGAAGTGCGTGAATATATATCAAATGACATGCCAAGCTGTTCATAAGCAAGCTTATTGGCGAAATGGTATTTATCAACTATTTCTTTCGGTGGAATTCCCTCTTTGATAGCGGACATTTCTATTGCAGTGCCATACTCATCTGAGCCGCAGACATAGATGACGTCATAACCGGCAAGTCGGCAGTATCTAACATACATATCAGCAGGCAGAATTGAGCCTGCGATGTGTCCCAGATGTGTATCACCATTTGCATAGGTCAATGCGGATGTGACCAGAATTCTCTTATATTTCCCTGAATTTTCCATAATTATGTACAAATATACCCATCTCAAAAATAAAAAGCCTGCCATAAATACGGCAGGCTTTTTTAATCCATTATTCATCCGATGACTCTAAGACATCGGATGAATACTTATTTTGTTAATACTCCCGCAGGGCGGGACTTCTTATAAATAGCTACCGCTATTTTATAAGAACCATTTTCTTTTCAATTGTCTGGCTGCCGTTAATTGTCATTTTATAGAAATAAACGCCACTTGCAAATCCGGTTGAATTCCAGTCAACTGAAAATCTTCCCGCTGTCTTTGATTCATTCAGCAATACAGCAATTTCTTTTCCTGTCATATCAAAAACTGATATATTAACCTGGCTCGACATACCAACATTGTAGTAGATAGTTGTAGAAGGATTAAACGGATTAGGATAGTTCTGTTCAAGTGAAAAACCCGAAGGAATTTCATTTGAATTTCCGTTTATACCAACACTTAAATCCAGGAACTTATAGATCAAACCACTCCCGCCAACAATATAAAGCTCATTGTTCTGGTCAACACCAAATGATGGAACACCCTGGGGTGAAGTGCCAATAACGGAATTATCGCTTACCACCCCGCCTGAGAGCAGAAGCTTCCAGACCTTCCTGCTGCCATAATCTGCGTAAATATACCTGCCAACAAGAGAGGGAACCCTCGCGCCGCGGTAAACATACCCTCCTGTAATAGAAATATCTGAGCCGGCATTTGCATATTCAGCAATTGGGAAAGTATATGTTCCGATTACCTGGCATCCTGCTGTATTGTACGGATGATTGCCTTCATAACATCTCCACCCGTAATTTTTGCCAACAGCAAGTGTATCAACTTCTTCCCATGCATCCTGGCCCACATCACCGCAGAAAATTGTACCGGTTACAGGGTCACGTGAAAATCTCCATGGATTTCTCATGCCAATTGTATAGATCTCCGGCGCGCCTCCGCCGCCTGCAAATGGATTTGAAGGAGGAATACTGTAATTATTTCCGCCGCTTGGGGTATTGATATCAATTCTTAAAATTTTCCCTAAAAGCATATTCAGGTTCTGGGCATTATTCGGCGGATCGCCGCCGCTACCGCCATCACCGCATCCCATATATAAATAGCCATCTGCGCCGAACATCAGGCAGCCGCCATTATGATTTGTATTTGTCGGGTGCGCTATAGTGAGCATGTTAAGCTCGCTCAATGAATCAGCTTTATTCGGATCGCCCGCCTGTGTAGTAAACCTTGATATCCTTAAAGCGCCATCGCTCTGCCTGGTATAATAAATGAAGAAATACCTGTTTGATGAATAGTTCGGATGGAAGGCCAGACCCAGTAAACCTCTTTCATTTCCTGTTGAGCTGACAATGTTAGAAACGTCAAGGAAATTCTGAACATTTGTTGTCATTGAGTCATTTGGAAAAACTTTTATGATTCCGCGCTGCTGGACAACAAAGATCCTGTTTGAACCGTCTCCTGCATGTGTAAGGAATAAAGGAAGCGAAAAAGAGAGGTTCGGGAATGCATTAACAAAACCAACCTGCGAAAATGCATACGACGAAAATAGAAAAAATAAAACCAGTAGTTTTTTCATGAATTGAATGCTGCTCCTCGTAAATTTTAGATTTATTATTATTATTTATTATTTTTATTTTATCAAAACTCCCGCCGGGCGGGACTACTTATAAAATAGCTATCGTTATTTTATAAGTACCATTTTCTTTTCGAATGTATTACCGCTGGAGGTCATTCTTAAAAAGTAAACACCGCTTGGGTACGCTGAAGCATTCCACTCAGCTGAATAACTTCCGGCATTTTTAGTTTCATTAACAAGCGCTGTTACTTCCCTTCCGGTTACATCAAATACTTTAAGTGTAACAAAACTATTTACAGGTACACTGTATTTTATCACAGTCGAAGGATTGAACGGATTTGGATAGTTCTGTTCCAGTGAGTACCCTTCCGGAATTACCTCAGGGTCGCCGTTTATACCTATGACTGTTCCCTGCATTTTATAAATATTCCCATCTGAGCATAATGCATAAAGCTCGTTCTGCTGATCTACCCCGAAAGAAAAAAGCAGTGATGGTGCAGTTGCTACAAAATCCTGTTCAGTTACAATACCGTTTTGATATAAAAGTTTATATACCTGCCTTCCGCAATAATCACCGTAAATGTATCTGCCTTGCAGCGTTGATACACCGGTGCCGCGGTAAACATATCCTCCTGTAACAGAGCATCTTCCTGCTGTATGATTGTATTCAGCAATTGGCATTGTTTTGCCTGTAGTATCACAATTAGAAGAAGGATTGTAACAATGCGTTCCTTCAAGAACACGCCAGCCGTAATTTTTACCAACCTGCAATATGTCAATTTCTTCCCAGGTGCCCTGGCCGACATCGCCGCAGTAAATTGTCCCTGTAACCGGGTCTTGTGAAAAACGCCACGGATTTCTCATACCAATACAGAATATTTCCGGTGCGCCGCCGCCGGTTGCAAACGGATTCCCGGCCGGTATCCCGTAATTATTACCGCCTGAAGGATTATTTACGTCTATCCTCAATATCTTACCCAGCAGTACATTTACATTTTGGGCATTGTTGTTTGGATCGCCGCCGCTTCCGCCATCCCCCATACCTATATATAGAAAACCATCCTGTCCGAACATCACATCACCGCCGTTGTGATTCGAAAACGGCTGTGGTATTGTTAGCAATATTAATTCACTCAGTGAATCAGCTTTATTTGGATTGCCTGCCTGTGTGGTAAACCTTGAAACAATTGTCGCGCCATCACCGGCACGGGTATAGTTAACATAAAAATACCTGTTTGCTGAATAGTTGGGATGGAACGCAAGCCCAAGCAAGCCCTGTTCACTCCCAAGAATGATTTTATTGGTAACATTTAAAAATACATTTACAATTGAGCCTGTTGAATCATTTGGAAATTCTTTTATGAAACCATTTTGCTGAACAACAAATACCCGGTTGGTTCCATCGCCTGCGTGAGTTAAGAAAACAGGCTGTGTAAAATTTCTGCCGGGGTAAGCATTTACAAATGATATCTGCGTATACACTTTGAAAGAAAGGGCAAGCAGTAAAAGTGAAAAAAATACTTTTTTCATAAAGCGTTCCTTACTAAAGGATCAGTTTCTTCTTCCCAGCAGTCTTAACAGGAACAGGAAGAGGTTAATAAAATCAAGATACAGGTTTAATGCGCCCATGATAGAGGCTTTTTTACCGTCTTCTGAGGCTGCATCAATGTAACCTGCCATTTTTTTAATCTTTTGTGTATCATACGCTGTTAATCCCACGAAGAGCAATACCCCGATAACGGAAATTATCCAGCTCATAAAATTACTGTTAAGGAAAAAATTTACAAACATTGCAGCTATGAGCCCGAAGAGCGCCATTGTTAAATATCCGCCAAACTTTGTCAGGTCCATCTTTGTTATATAACCAAGGATACTTGTTCCGCCGAACATCATTGAGCAAATAAGGAATGTTGTAAATATAGATGCTCCGGTATATATCAGGAAAATTGGTGATAATGTTATTCCGTTTAACATTGAGTAGAATAAAAACAAAGCGAGTCCCAATATTGCGGGAATTTTGTTAATAAGGTAAGAAAGTCCAAGAACAACAAGGAATTCAAAAATCAATAAGCCATAAAATACGTAAATGTATTCAGAAATCAGATTGTAAAACTGAGATTCAGTTAATAGAATGAATGGCGCTGCTGAAACAACGGCTGTAATGAGTAAACCAACTGCCATCCATATATATACTTTTAATATGAATGTCTTCGCCTGGTCCTGCTCACCAGTATATGAATCCTGCATTACAGGAATTGGTTCCATAATTGCTATCTCCTCGTTATGATTGAAATTTATGTAGTATTAATCACAAAATATAAATATTTTTAGTTATATAAAACTGCCATATTTATATTAATATAGTAGTAATTCCAGCTAATTGTTGATAATAACTAAAATACAGGATTTCTTTAAATCGTTCCGCAATAAGGTAATTGTAATTATTGCTTTAATTGTGGTAGTATCCGCACTATTGATCTCGAAATATGTTCTCAATAAAGAGACTTCCCCGGTAAAAAACGAAGTCTCAGGGTTTACAGATGATGCTAAGGATAATAAGCAGGTAAAGAAAGTTGATATTGAACAGCTTTCAGTAATACTATCGCCCGGAATTGATTCTGTATTAAAGAATTTCGGCATTAAAAATGAGTGGATAACAAACTCCGCTGATGATAAAAACCTTAAAAAAGGCTCCAACCCCAAGACAAAAGAAGCAGAGCTATTTACCAAGAATGTAATTATCCCAATGGACCTGACATCAATTGAGGTTAATGCGGATATTACTTCCTATGCCGGGGGATTTGGACTAAAATCTATTGTTAATGAAGATATTATCACTAAAGATATAGTGCTCTTGATCAATAACGGTGATACAGCATCTGGAAAGCTGCCAATTGCAAAACTAAATATTACTCACTCTGATAAAGTTCACAGGGAAAGCTCAATTATCTGCGTTATCATAAATAATATCAACGAGTACTCTCCGGAAGATGTCGATAAGTTACTGATCAATAAGAGTGAGTTCAGCTTTGTTTTCCCAAGGAACCTGGACGATATTGACCTGCAGAATAAATTGCTGCACAGCAAGAAGGATGTAATTATTAATATGACAGTTGGCGGCAAGGATAATTATGAAACGGATTTCAATTCAGCCATGGATACTAAAGCAATTCATGAGCGGGTTAAAAGTTTTTCTGTTGATTTTCCTACTGTCCCGGCCGTCCTTTTGACGAAAAAAGATTCGGATGTCTCGCCGCAGGTTATGTCAGCGATAACAAATGATTTTGCAAGTTATAAAATAAAAGTAATAAACGATTTTGAGCTTGCGCAATTACTGAGTAAAGCTGAGGATGATTCAAAAGAAAAATATAACGTGTTTACCGCAAATTTGAAGAACAAAGGCAGCCTGGCTAAGAGTATTATTACCACTATATCTGTCAGCAAGGATGATTTTGCGAAGTTTTATGATGACATATTAACCTTAAAGAAGCTTGGATATAAGTTCTGTAACTTTTCTGATTTTGCGGCAAGGAAAGATGAGTTTGAAAAACAGGAGCAATTGAAACAGGACAAGGCAAAAGATGATAAGCAAAAACTTGATGACCTGAAGAAAAAACAGGAACAGAAAAAAATTGAGAAGAAAAAAAATGATGTAAAGGTTCCGCCTCAGAAGAAACAAACGGATAAGAAAAAAACTGATAAAAAGAAGACTGAAACAAAGAAAACTGAGCCAAAGAAAACCGAAACAAAGAAAAAGACAGATGTTAAGAAGAAATAATAAAATCCCGAACGTAGTGAAGTCACGAAGTGCTCTTCAATATCTCATTCTATTTTTAATTTTCTATGGGTTTACCCTTTATTCCCAACCTTTTACCAAAGATGAAAAGCAAATACTTGAAATGCAGGATAAAAGGACAGTCGGTAAGAACAAGGAACTTATCAGCTTCCTAAAGTCAGATAAAACAGAAAATGCATTTTGGGCGGCTTTGGCACTGGCAAATATAGGTGATTCTTCATTCATAGATGATTTAGGTACAGTTCTTCTGAAAGATGCGGATTCATACATAAATCAGAATACGGCATTCGCGCTTGGTCAGATACTCTCACCAAAAAGCTCTGCTTACCTGTTAAAAGCATTAAAAGAAAATTCCGGAGTAAATGACAGAATAAAAAGAGAGCTTGCTTGCGAAATATTAAACAGCCTGGGGAAAACCGGGAATGAAGATGACCTGAATACAATTCTAAGCTTTAAAATAACTGATGAGATAGCTTACCCGTATGTTGCAATAGCTGTAGCGCGCTTTGGTATGAGAAGGATCAAAAATGATAAAGCATATATAAAGCTTTCTGAGCTGATGGAGGCTACAGCTGATTCATTAACCAGAAGAAATATTGCTTTTGCATTTAACAGAACAGCAGACCAGCAAACTCTGAAAGCCTTTAATACTGAATTGATGATAACGTCAACATCTCCCGAGCCATTTGCCAGAATGTGGGGGTTTTCAGCTTTGGGCAAAGAGCTTGATACATCTTTCATTCCATATTTCATTGAATCACTTGAAAAGGAAATTGACTGGCGTGTAAAGGTTAACATAATTAATGCAATAGGAAACTTAAAAGTTGACCATACTTCAAAAAACTTTAATGATATTGTAACTATACTTTTAAATCATGCATTCACTGACCCCAGCACACATGTTTCTATAGTATCTTTGCAGGCATTGGCAAAAATAGCTCAAGAGCTTGATAAAAACAGTCAGGTTGCAGGAAGAATTAAAAGTGAACTGCAGCTTATTATAACACCCGGCAAAGCAATTGACTGGCAGATAAAAGCTGAGGCTATAAGGACATATGCGAAGATATTTAAAGATGATGTGAAAGGTGAATTATTCAGCTTATTTAACAGTACAGATAATTATGATATAAAATCCGCAATTGTTGGCTCTTTTGGTTCAATGAACGACCCGATGGTTTATAAAGAGCTGCGTGATTCAATCAGTAATGATGTTCAGAGATATAATGTGATTCACCCGAATAAAGACGGCTCGATGATAGGCTCACCTGATTTAGCCAAATTATACCGCGCATTTGTTGATGCATTAACCGAACTTGATGACAAGCTTGATAATGATAACCGGAATATAATCCGTTTAATTTTATCCGAATTTTCATCTTCTAAAGACCCGGTATTAGCTGATAATTGCTTAACAAATCTGCAGGACTCAATGTACCTGCAATACCGCGGTGAAACCTGCCAGATAATGACATTTGATTACCAGTCGTTAACCCTGCCCAAAGATAGAGACGTTGCTTTAATGTACATTCAGGCGTGGGATAACATGAAGTATGACGGCGCAAAAGAAATATTAACGGCAAATCTAAAGAGCAATGATTATGATATCGCAATAGCCTCGGCAAATGCGCTTAAGAATATTACAGGGAAAAATTACGAAAAAGTAATCACAGCGCCTAAGTACCGCACCGATTTTGACTGGGCTTTTATTGATAAGCTTGGTGATAAAAAATTTGCATCCATAAAAACGAATAAAGGTGAAATTAAAATTGAACTGTTCTCTGATGTTGCTCCATTTACCGTACAGAATTTTGTTAAGCTTTCTGAAAAAGGATATTACAATAATACAATTTTCCACAGGGTGGTGCCCAATTTTGTAATACAGGGCGGCGACCCGACCGGTACAGGTTATGGCGGACCGGGATATTCAATAAGAAGCGAGTTCTCTCCCCTATCATTCGATGCATATACTGTTGGAATGGCATCAAGCGGGAAGGATACTGAAGGCAGCCAGTTTTTTATTACACACTCCCCACAGCCGCATTTAGATGGTAAGTATACATTATTTGGAAAAGTCACAGAAGGATTTGATGTAGTTGATAAGATTCAAATAGGTGATGTTATTGAATCAGTATCATTTTCATCACAATAAACAAATAAAATTATGCTTGAAACAAGCAGATTAAAATTAATCCCTTTAACATATCAACAGGTTGAAAAATTCAGGCACCTGGATAGCAGGCTTGAAGATGAGCTAGGCTTAACCAGAAATGAGCGTGAGTTAACTGTTCAATACCGCGATGCGCTGGCAAAATATACTCTCCCCTGGATGAAGGCTGACCCCGATAATTACTTATTTGCTTGTGTATGGTTAATTGTGGAAAAATCAACAAACACAATTGCGGGTGATATCGGCTTCAAAAGGAAAGCTGATGAGAACGGGTACATTGAAATAGGATACTCAACCCAGCCTAAATACAGGATACAGGGCTATATGACAGAAGCTATAGGCGCGCTTATCAAATGGGCTTTTACACATGATGAAGTTAAGGCGGTAATTGCTGAGACCCTTGAAACCAATATTGCATCTATAAAAGTATTAAGGAATAATGGCTTTGAAGATTTCATTTATTCCAAACCTTTAACCCCGGGAGCTGACCTTTCTCATGACCCAAAGATCAAAATGATATGGCACAAACTCACGAAAGAAAATAGTACTATATAGTATTGAGTAATATAGTAAAAAAACATTACGATGAGCATTTGGCAGGATTTTACTCGTGGATGACCGGCAATTTCAGCCAAAGAGTTCAGGAAATCAAAGAATTCTTTAAAAAAAACAAAATAATACCACATTCAGATGGTTTTGCAGTAGATCTCGGTTCAGGGCATGGAATTCAGTCAGCGGCACTTTTGGAATTGGGATTTACTGTTACTGCCGTAGATTTCAGTGAACATTTGCTCGGTGAATTGAAACAAAATCTCGCCTCGAAAGTTAGAATAGTAAATAAGGATATATCAAATTATGCCTATTCTGCTGAAAACAAACCGGAGCTTATTATTTGTATGGGTGATACTTTGACCCATTTAGCAAGCACTGATGAAGTTAAGGAATTGATCGAAAATGCAGCCCGCAATCTTGTGCCCGGCGGGAAACTCGTAATTTCATACAGGGATATGTCCAAGGAATTAGCAGTTACTGCAAGGTTCATCCCTGTTAAGAGCGATGATAACAGGATACTGACATGTTTTCTGGAATATTATGATGACTCTGTAATTGTGAATGATATTCTTTATGAAAAAGTAAATGATAAATGGATTATGAGTATAAGTTCTTATCCAAAATTAAGGCTGGCTAAGGAAACGGTTTACCGAATACTTGAATCATGCGGTTTTGCTGTAATTTTGAAAACAGATATTACAGGAATGCATTATATAGTATCACAAAAACAAAAATAAAAAAATACTTTAGAGAAAGGCACAATATGAAATTAATTAAATTTACTTTATTGGCAGTATTGCTGGCATTTGCGATTAATCTTGATACAAAAGCTGATGACCTGAACACCAAGAAGATGGAACAGGTTACCAAAGAGATCCTTGATATGATGGTAAAAGGAGATAATGCCGGCGAAAAGCTTCGCAAATATATTTCAGATGAATGGCTTGAGAAAAAGAATATCAAGGTTAAGAAGTACCTGATAAATAATTATTCCCCTGAATCATTTGAAATAATATATTCAGGAGGCGATGTTTGTATTGCAACAATTGGCGGTAAATCATGGCAGCATTTGCTGGTGTTTAAATTCACAGAAGAATACGGCGCGTACAGGGTAATCCCCAGGGGAATTTCTGAAGCATCGAGTGATTATATTGACCCATGGAATTATGTAAAAGATTACATTTGCCAGTCAGATGAAACAATTGAGCCCCCTGTACAGGAGGAAAAATAGAACCTTATTAATTCTTAAGGCATTGTAAATAATCATATTATTGACTGATTTTTAAACCTCATTTTTACATAAAAAATGAGGTTTTTTGTTGCTATATTTGTTTTTATGCAAAATACAAATACTGCAAATTCTATTTTACCGGGTGTTAAATTTACAATTGCTGTTTCCAGCGGAAAAGGCGGTGTGGGGAAATCCACAGTTGCCGTTAACCTGGCGGCTGCGTTAATTAAAGAAGGATATAAAACAGGCTTAATAGATGCCGATATTTATGGCCCTTCAATACCCACTATGCTTGGCGTAACAGAAGAAAAACCCAAACTTGTAAAAATCGGCGAAAAGAACAGGCTGCTTCCCGTTGTAAAATACGGAATAAAAATGATGTCAATAGGTTTTTTAGTTGACCCGAAGGAAGCAGTTGTATGGCGCGGTCCCATGGCATCAAGCGCGTTGAAACAATTCATAAGCGATGTTGAGTGGGATGATCTGGATTTTTTACTGTATGATATGCCTCCCGGCACGGGAGATATTCAGCTGACATTAACACAATCAATCCCGCTTACTGGTTCATTAATTGTCACTACCCCGCAGGAAATAAGCCTGATAGATGCGCGCAAAGGCGCAAAGATGTATGAGAAAGTAAATGTACCTGTGCTTGGAATAATTGAAAATATGAGCTATTATTCAAATAAAGACGGTTCCAAAGAATATATTTTTGGCAAAGGCGGCGGAAAGAAACTTGCCGATGAAATGGGATTAAACTTCCTGGGTGAAATTGCTGTTAATACAGATATACGGGTAGGCGGCGATGAAGGCATGCCTATAGTTCTTGGCAAACCTGATTCGATAGAAGCAAATCAATTTATTGAAATTGCCAGAAACCTGGCTGAGCAGGTAAAGACAAGAGCTAAGACAATGCCAAAACTACCTGTAATTGAGATTTGAAATGTTAGTTTTCGTGCCTGGGATCGAATTAATTTTCGTGGAACGAATAAGGATTCGTTAATCTTTAAATATAATTCTGTTCTTTAATTATTTTTTTTTTACTAGAAACTCATTTCGTGGAACGAATAGGGAATTTTTTCCATCAAAGGATACTCGTTCCACCAAACTAGTTACTAAAAAGATCACAGGTTTTTATAGATTTGGAATTTTCAACAGATTTGACGAATATCTATTGGTGGCACGAGAAGATAAATTCAAAGAATTCATTAATGCTTTTTTAATAAAGTTTCGTTATTTTTACGGAGTTTCATCACCGGATAAATGTTAATAACAGAAAAAACTGCAGAAGTTGAGGCGAAGATAAACGCAGTTCTTGAAAGAATAAGACCTTTTTTGCAGATAGATGGTGGTGACGTGACGCTTGATAAAGTATCAGATGACGGAATTGTTGAACTAAAGCTTCTTGGAGCATGTAATACATGTCCAATGAGGCCAATGACATTGAGAGCAGGAATTGAAAGAGCTTTAATGCGTGAAATACCCGAAATTAAAAGAATAGAATGTTTTAACTAAAGTATGATCTACTTATTAATAATAATAGTTTTAAGTTACCTTGTTGGCGCTTTCCCAACGGCATTGGTATTAGGCAAGCTTTTCAAGGGAATAGATGTACGCAAACATGGCAGTATGAATCTTGGCAGCACAAATGCTTTCCGCGTATTAGGGTGGAAAATTGGCGTACTTGTGCAGCTGATTGATATAGCCAAAGGATTCATTGCAACACTGCTCATTTCTAAGCTATTTTACGGTACATTACCTTTTGAGAACCGCACACCATTTCAGGATATAACAATCGTTCAGCTTATCGCCGGTATTTCTGCAATTATTGGGCACGTGTGGACGGTTTTTGCAGGCTTTAAAGGCGGCAAAGGAATAAACACAACAATGGGAATGCTGCTCAGCCTGGCGCCGATTGATGCTACAATAGCAATAGGTATCTTTGTTGTTGTTCTAATGTTTTCAGGATACGTTTCACTGGGCTCAATTATCGCAGCATACGCTTTCCCCAGCACAATGTTTATAAGAGAAAATTTCTTCGGGGTTGAAATTGACGGCTACCATACGCTTATTTATTTCAGTCTAGCTGTATGTATATTTTTGACATATAACCACAGGGCTAATATCAGAAGATTGATGTATGGTGAGGAAAACAGGTTTGAAAGATGGTGGAAGGTCCGCTGGATTAAGATAGAGGCTCCGTTTAAAAGGAAGAAATAAGTTTGGATATTAATATTATGCAAAAGGCAGGTCATTGACCTGCCTTTTTTTATTCCCTACCTAATTTTTACATAAGAGTCAATTCACATAAAAATTCACATTAAGGTTACTTACTCATAAGGGCAACAAAATTCACATAAAGGCTTCTTTCATATAAAGGCTAAAATCTTGCTAGGAATTACTCGGGTGTATCCGTTTAACGGAATAATTTCATTATTATCTTACAACGAACATATTCTCATAGATAACTTTTTTATCAAGCTCTATCCTGTAGTTCAGCACACTGCCTGAAAAATTATACTTTGGTCTCCAGAAGACTGTATGGTCACCTTTATCAAGGTGTCCCGCCGGTAATTCATCAAGCTTTATGCCGATCAGGTTGTATATTTCAAGGGTAACGTTACCCGGTTTATCTATGTTAAATTTGATCTTTGACAATTTTTCTTATATTAATTTAATGTTTCTACATATTTACTTACAAAAGTTCCATCCTGCTCATAAACATATACCCAAATTGCTCCGTCTTCATACACTTTTATAAGAATCCTGTTTTCGTTAGTTGTAGTTGAAGTTGCTGATGAACTGCTTAAATCTGCTGCTGATACTGTTGAAAATCCAGATACTAGGCTTAGGGTGATTGCGATTGTTAATATTAATGTTTTCATAGTTTTGTTTGTTTTTTAAAGGTTTTAATAAGTTTTTTGATTTTTATGTTTTTAAAATTGATTGTTGTTTTTATTTTCTTAACTCTACTAACATAACCATTCAAATGGGACTGTGCGAATACTTTTTATACTTAAAGTTGTCTGAATTTCTATATTTTTATGCGCAAAGTAACGTTAGAATTAATAATTTCCTGCTTTTTTAACGCTTTTAGGGTATATTTAGTATTTGGATACAACAATAGAGTTGCTTATATTTGTACATAAATAATATACAAATGCTCAATTATGCATTCCTCGAAATACTGGAATCCCTTACCAGAGATGAAATAAAATCATTCAGGCGATTTATATTATCTCCGTACTTTAACCGCAGCCAAAAGGTTTTGAGGCTTTTTGACTGTATTATAAAGTATTATCCTAATTTTGATAACCCAAAGCTGAGCAAAGAGGTACTTCATAAAAAGATCTCGCCGGATTTACCCTATAACGAGCTTACAATGAGAAGGCTGTTATTTGACCTTCAAAACCTTGCCGAAAAATTCATGAGACAGATCTATATTGAAAAAAAAGAGCCCGAATCAAAATTAATGGCTATCGAAGAATTAGCGATAAGAGGAGCTTCGAGAATGCATAAGCTTATTACGCGGGATACCGAAGTACTGCTTGATAACGAAATTGTGGACGCTGAGCAATGCCTGAATCACTTCAAACTTGAAACTGAAAAATTCTATTTCGGAATGATAAATGACAAAATAACCAGGAAAAACTTTATTGATACCGAAGCAGGCAAACTCATAAAAGGCATCACATATTTCATCAGCTATTTTATGCTTGAATCAATTAAGCATAATGAAACATTGCTTAATTATTCATTGTCATTTAAGGTCAAACACAGTTATAAGTTTATTTCACAGTTTCTGGAACTTTTTGATCTTGAAAGACTGGAAATATTCATGACCAAACATTCACTGGCAGGAAGTTATATTATTAAGGCATATCTAAACATGCTAAAAGCATTTTTGTATTTTGATAATGATTATTATTATGAAGAATTCAAATCATCAGTATTTGATAACCTAGAGAAATTCAGCAATACTGATAAGAACTTCCTGTTTGCAAAACTAAGCGCTTATTGTACTATTAAAGGATTTGATAATTCTGTTACGAACAAAAATTATGATAACGAGTTGTTTGGAATTTACAGGATACTGGTTGAAAATAAGTATTACGAAACAGAAGCTAATAAATATATGCCGGTCGATCTATACAGGAATATTCTTTTCCAGGCTTCAAGAATGAAAGAGCTACGCTGGCTTGAAGAATTCATTGAAGACTACAGCAGGCTTATACACCCTAACAGGAAGACTGATATCATAAACTACAGCTACGCCTTCCTGAATTTTGAACGAGGGAATTTCGGGGATTCACTTAAATGGCTGAGCAAAATAAGAATGGAAGAATTCTCCTACCACCTGGATATAAGGAATATGTATTTAAGGATCTATTATGAACAGGGCGATTATGAATCAGCGCTTTCTTCATCAAAAGCGTTTCTGAAATATCTTAACGAGAACACAATCATCTCTGATGACAAAAAACAGGCAAACGAAAATCTTGTAAAGTTCACTATAAAGCTCATTAATTATCACAACACCAGCTCTAAGACCGATCCTACCTCTTTAATGCTGCAGGCAAATAAATGCAAAAGGCTCTCAAGCAAAGAATGGCTCCTTACAAAAGTACATGAGCTTGACCGTTCAGTTAAAAAAGCTATTTAGCTGCCCCTTTTTTTACCAATACAAATAACATTTTATAAATAATAATTTATAGATAAATTTGCATATATGAATATATGCATACTTGGCTCCGGCGGATGGGGTACCGCGCTTGGAATTATCCTTCATAACAACAGGCATAAAGTGACCATGTGGGAATACGACAAAGAATATGCCCATACATTAAAAGAATACCGCGAAAATTTTTACTACCTCCCCAAAATAAAGATACCCGAAAAGATCAATATCACCCATGATATTCAGGAAGCAGTTCAGGATAAAGACCTGATAGTAATTGCAACCCCTACTCAGTTCATAAGAAACGTAATTGAACAGATAAAGGATATTGATTTTAGTAACAGGGCAATTTTAAGTGTTTCCAAGGGAATTGAAAATCACAGCCTTATGACCGTTTCTCAGATATTCAGCGATGTATTTACACACATTCAAAAGAAGAACATTGTAGTCCTCTCGGGCCCCTCGCACGCTGAGGAAGTAGCAAAACACACTCCAACTGCTGTTGTTGCCGCAGGATATGATGAAAATCATGCCAAGATAATTCAGAAAGCTTTTTCAAATAATTATTTCAGGGTATACAGAAGCAGTGATGTTTTGGGTGTTGAGCTTGGCGGCGCATTAAAGAATGTAATAGCAATCGCGGCTGGAATAGCTGACGGCGCAAAATTCGGCGATAATACCAAAGCGGCAATAATGACCAGAGGCATCAGGGAAATAACAAGGTTCGGAATGAAGCTTGGCGCGCATGAACACACTTTTACCGGCTTATCCGGCATCGGTGATCTAATTGTTACATGTATGAGCAAACACTCACGTAACCGCTTTGTTGGTGAGGAAGTTGGCAAAGGCAAGAAGCTTAAACAGGTGCTCAGCGAAATGAAAATGGTTGCCGAAGGCGTTGCAACAACTGAATCAACTCACGAACTCTCGAGGAAGCTTGGTGTTGAGCTCCCTATTATTGAACAGGTTTACAAAGTGCTCTTCCTGGGTAAAGACGCTCACAAAGCTACAGAAAAACTCATGACCCGTGACCTTAAAGATGAAAAATAAATCCAAAATTAAATAATGTCCTCGAACCTCTTTATCAATGCAAAGGTGTGGCAGCCGGATGGCAGCTTTACCGAAAGCTTTGGTATAAATAATGGCATCATTGATTTTTCCGGTTCAAACACAGAAGCAAAAACCCTTTCAGCAAATTACACAGAAGTTATAGATCTTGGGAATAGGCTTGTCATACCGGGGCTCATAGACGGACACCTTCACCTTGTGAAGGGTTCTTTAATGCGGAAACTGCTTGACTGCTCAAAGATAAATTCCGTACAGGAGCTAAAGAATTCTATTAATAAATATGTCAAAGAAAATAATGTTAACTGGCTCATTGGCGGGAATCTGGACCTTGGTAGGGTTTTCGGGAGTTACAGTTTATCAAACGGGAATATTACAGATGAAATATTTAACGAACTGCCCCTATATATAACAAATTATGATTATCATTCAGCAATCTGCAATTCTAAGGCGATTGAAATTACAGGATTAGATGCTGCGGCAGAAAAATATTCGGATTCAGAAATAGAACGAGATTCAAACGGGGACTTCACAGGAATTATCCGTGAAAAAGCTATGGAGCATATCATTGCCGCTCTGCCTGTTTCAACATTAGATGAAAAAGTGAGCGCGGTGATAGATTGCATAAAGATGCTGCATTCTTTCGGCATCACATTTGTAAGCGATATAACCTTACCCGAAGATATTGATGTTTACCTGGAGCTAAGCCGGAGAAATAAACTTAAGCTAAGGATAAATTCATATATCCCATTCACTGAATTTGAGAGGTTGCAGCATTTTGAAGATATTACGAAAGAAATTAATAGAGATTACTTTACAATAAACGGATTTAAAGCATTCTGGGATGGTGCATTAGGTTCAGAAACAGCCTTATTCAGTTTGAACTATAAAGGCAAAAATCATAATGGCTATAAGACGGACCTGGTTTCAAGCGGTGATATCTTTGATTATGCAAAAAAAATTGATTCTGCGGGAAAGCAAATGATAATTCACGCTATTGGTGATCTTGCCGTAAAGGAAGTGCTTGACCTTTATGCTTCACTTCCGAACACAAATAAACTACGCCACAGAATTGAACATGCCCAGCACATTCAGCCAATAGATTATGAGAGATTCGGAGCAAATGGAATAATTGCTTCTGTTCAACCATTGCATTTAAAATATGACGCAAGAACAGTATTTGAGAAACTCCCTGCTAAACTTATTCCGAATACGCATAATTACATACACATTCTTGAAAATGGCGGCATATTTAACTTTGGCACTGACTTCCCTATTGTTGAATCTGACCCGTTTGAGAATATCAGGCTTGCTGTAACAAGGTATACTGAGTATGGTGAGTTCACTCCGGAGCATAAAATTCCGCTGCACGAATGCATTAAAGCTTATACGTTCAATAATGCTTACTCAAACCATAATGAAAATGCTGTGGGTTCAATTACAAAGGGTAAAGTTGCGGACTTTGTGATATTGGATACTGACCTGTTTGAAATGGAGCCTAAAGAGCTATCCGGTGCAAAGGTATATAAAACGTATTTGAATGGCGAAGAAGTTTATTCTGCTATCTGAAATTCCTTACAAGTTCCATAACAGCAATACCATATGCAACTGATACGTTAATTGAATGCTTAAACCCGTATTGCGGTATTTCGATTGAAAAATCCGCGAGTGCAATTATATCATTTGATACTCCGGTTAGCTCATTGCCAAGGATAAGGCATAGCGGGAAATCAGCTTCTCTTACATCGGTATAATTCCTGCTGTTCTGTGTTATTTCAAGTGGTACGATCTTCACCCCTTCACTCTTCAATTTCTTTACTGCTTCCATTGGATCTTTGATATACTCCCATTTAACAGCTTCAGTTGCGCCTAATGCAACTTTATCGATCTCAGGCCTTGGTGGGTATGGTGTGTATCCTGTCAGATAAAGCTTTTCAATCAGCGCAGCATCGCTAGTGCGGAAAATTGAGCCAACATTATAAATGCTTCTAATATTATCGCACATTGCAAAGATAGGATGCTTCTTAACCTTTTTTGCTTCTTCAAGCGGTATTCTTTTACTGCCAACTTCTTCGTGTGTAAGTTTTCTCATTGCTCTACCCTGAACGCAGTGAAGGGTCTATTCATTTTTCTATGTGGTTTCATCATTCACTTATTTTTTTGTTTTATTCAAAAGTTACCATTATAATAAATAGATTCTTCACTTCGCTCAGAATTTGGCTAAAAATAAGCGCGAATCTCAGCAGTGCCTGTATGTATTACTTTTGATTTATCTTCTGCCCTGCCGAAATAATTTATTGTAGCCTGTATGAAATTACTTATCCTGTATTCAAAATTAACTGACCAGAAATAGCTTTTGCCAGCAACAAGCCCTTTAGTAAGATCAAACGGGACAAATGCAGGAGAGGTATATATTAAGGCTTCATTCCGTGAAATTTCACTCCTTAGCGTGCCCTTGCCCGAAAAAGAATATATTAGCCTGAATGTCTGTACGTTAATATCCGCCTGTGTTGAAACCAGTGGATAAAAGTCTTTAGCCCTTTTTAGCTGTACCTTAAAACCAGCTTCAACTGAAACGCTGGGTTTATAAATAATTTCAGAATTTACACCTTCAGTATTGATATTCCAGTTCCTTATTTCCACACCGGGAGCGAGGTTACGGTCAATTTCAGTAACATAATCAGTAATAAGTGCGAGATCCTGCGTAAATGAAAGCCTTAGCCTTGCTGTTCTTTCAACCGTAAGTATTCTTTCATTCCCTGAGAAATACTGATTGAATCCCTTTCGCTGAACAAATCTTAGTTTTACACCAAAATAGTCATAATTTTCAAATATGCCAAAATCCTGCTGCACCGTGGTTGCCCCTATAATAGTATTCTGGTCATTTTGGAATGTACTGAACTTCAGCAGGTAAATATTCCTCTGCAATGGGTCTTTGCTTTTTTCAGCTACACTTACATACGTATCTGAAGTTAAATTACTCAAAATTGTTTTCAAAGCCCCGTCTACGCCGGTGGTAATGAATCTTGACGGGACAATGTTTAAAGAGGCTGAGCTTTGCAGGTCAGTTGTCGGGAAAAGCTGGTCAGTTGGTCTGAGAATTTTTATGAAATCACCATCAAAATTGGTTAAGACAAATTCATTTTCATCCTGCAGTCCGTTACCGTTCAGGTCGCCGATATATTTATAATTACCCTGTCCAAGCGGAACGGAAATAAACACTACTTCCTGCTTTGCGGTACGTTCACTTGATACCTTGTAGAAAAGGTTTGTATTAAACCCGCGGTTTAAAAACCAAACATTGCTCTGCGATGTAACAAGCATGGTGCGAGAATCGGTAAAACCCAGGCTGTGGAAATCAGGCGTATATTTCTTGTCATATACAACAACATCCCCTGATGCAGAAAGAAAGTTTAGATTCTTTAAACGCGCGCCTATTGTGCTTGTGTATGAATTTGACTGCCTTGATATACTGCCCTTATTAAACTGGTCATCAAGCCTGTAGCCAAACTGGTAGGAAAGGTCTAGATTATACAGGTCTGTGATCAGAATTTTGGGTTTAAATTCATAGAACCTGAAGCTGCCAATATTGGTTGTATCAAAATTTATGGAGCGGGTCTGTTTATCTTCACCGCTGAATTCCATTATAAGATTATACCTTCCGAATTTAGGATCTTTGAATGGCTTAAGCTTGTAATCAATACTTCCGTACTGCCTTATCCAGTTACCACCGTAGTCAGCTATATTATCTTTGCTTGAAATATAATCAGCATAGTATGTCACCGAAGGCACTTTGAGACTATCCCCCATAAACTTAAGATCAACCGAGCCGCGAAGGGAATTGAATGAGTCACCGCGTTTAATTCTGCCCCCGGTTGTAGTTACGCTAATATATTTCTGCGGCTTAATGCTCAAGGCAGCCTCAGTAGTAACTTCTGTAAGCTTGCTTGAATCCTGGATATCCCATATCCTGTCATACTCAACCTTATTAAGCCTGTCAACAGCGTTGTAGAGCTTATTTATGACCTTCTGCTTGACCAATAGTGTGATTTCACCAAGATCCAGCTTCCCAAGCTTTAAGCTCTTAGGCTGAAATATAAGAGAAGAAGTAAAAGCTCCACCCTTATTTTCTGTGTCATCAATGTTTGATAGCAGGTTCGCATCAAAATCACTTGCCGTTCCCTCAACCAATAGCCGCAGGTCTTTTGAGAGCTTAAGCTCCATACCTATATCAGCAGATTGGTATGCTACGGGCAAAGGTAAAAACACAAGCGGTAAATACCCGCCCTGCCCAACACCGGCAAAAACATATGCGCTGCTGCTTAAGCTGTTATAATCTCCCTTGCCAACACCGACAAATGAAAAAGTAACCTGGTATAATGCGGCTGTATCACCCGGAGCATAAATATACTTTTTGTAATCCTGTGAATTTATTAAGGTATCTCGCTGGATGTAAAGGCCGCTTGAACTGCCGCTTGTATCTCTGCCAACAAATGTAACTCCTGATTTTGACGCTTTGAATTTAGTATCGCCTGCTTCTGATATTACTGTACGGTCAGAATCAGATAGGATGAAATCAACCGGTTTGCCCGGGTCGTCACGCTCTCTGATGTACGAGAATGAAAGCTTGAGCCTGTCATTTATTACAGCCGTTCGGGTCTGTCCCGCTATAAAGCTTCGTGAATATTTCTTATCTGAATATTCAAAATCCACGACAATCCTTGATGCTGAGGTAATTAACTTACGGTTTGTGAATTTTACCTGACCGTTGGAGTAATCTATGGTATAGTCATTGCTCTCTCCCCTCGTCATCAGGATACCATCAAGGTAAACTTTTTCACTTCCGGCTATAACAACAATATTCACTTCGTTATCAGCGCCAATCAAGCGGTATGGCCCCTGTACACCATCAATGCCGTTGAATGTATTGCTGTTAAACCTGCCGCGGCTAAGCGCACCGGTTAAGAAGAGATCAGTTTTATCGAAATTAGCAAAACCTTTAGCCCCCTGCAGCTTTTTACTGAAATTAAAGAAATCACTTCCCGAAAAATTCACTTCGATATCCCCAAGTGTTGTAGTAATGTTACTGGAGCGAAGCTCAACAAACACTTTATCAATTTCCTGCAGCTTTTGGGTATTGCCCTCCGGTTGGATGGGTGTATTTTCATCCGTCAGTGCGGCTGTGATCTCAATATCGCTAGAGAGCTTGCCGTTTAATTGCAGGCGGAAGCCTGACTGCAAAGAAAGATCCCTGTTGTTACCGATAGTAAACCCGCGGAAGATGCTTCCTGATTTCTGAAGGTCAGTTCCGGCAAAAATATCCTCTACAAAATCTGATTTTATTTCAGCGACCTTAACGGAGTCACCGCCTGCAGTATCCAGTTTATTAAGCAATTCGAATCTTGAGTATGAATCAGCAATATCGAACGGGAAGTTGCGGTAAGTTACAATAAGCTGAAGCCTTTCAGGCTTGCCGCTTTTTATGATATCTTCGATGAAGAATTTATACAGCCTAATCTTGCCATAACGGTAATCTACATAATAGTTTGAAGGACTCACAAGAACTGAGTCACTGAACAGGCTAAAGCTGCCGAACATTAGGAATTTATCAGGAAGAGAGATCAGGGAATCTTCGCCTGCTACGGTTGTTACGAATTTCTTAAAATTAACATCGTTATAGGGTTCCTGCTGCGAATATGATACTGCAGCAAAGATGATAAAAAACAAAACTGAGCTCAGAAACAAGCCAGGAAAGCCAGTCTTAAACGCAATTTTTGGATTTTGCTTCAAATAATACCAGTCTGAATATTTTAGGATATCCCGTTACGGGATAATCACTTTATTTGGATTGCGTGCCCTGGACGAGGTCAGTAAAGTAATACTTCGCGTAATCCGTGTGGTCTGAAATTATACTTTCAATAATTGGTATTAATTTTTCATCTGAAAGCTGGAATTGGTTTGGTTTATGTTCTGCTTTGTATTCCGCCAGGATATTTTCCATGGTGGTGAATGTCATGAGCTCTTCCATATCGAACTTGCTCCACTTATTGCCTCTTGCATAGCCGTAAACATCTTTAAAGAAAATTATGTAGTCGCCTGTAGCATCGCTGCCGATATCAAATGTTTTATATTTTATTCTTACGGGGAATTTTTCTTTTTCTTCCTCAGTAAAATTATAAATCATAGATTTCTTACTATTTGCCCACCAGCTTATATCCTGGCTTGTTACCATCTTCTTTACGATAAAGCGTTTCATTTTGTCTATGTTGCCGTTATCATTCCTTACGCAGCCGTGAGATAAAGAGCGGTATTCGTTCTTAAGCAAATAATTCTTGTTTGTCCCGTGGAAATACCGGAGTGAGTTCTCATCATAATGCGCTGCAAAGAGTCCGAGCGGGTTTCCGGGTCCGGGCGGTGTACCGGGCTCAAGCGGGTCGCTATCGGGATCTTTCCATGTAGGCCAGTTGCGCAGCTTGAAGATATTATAGAGACCTGTGTACGTCTTAGTGCCGGGTGCGCCTACAACATTAGGCCAAATTGTAATCAAAATTGTATCGTTATTATATATCTGGTATATACGTGAAGTAAACTCAGGTATATTAAGCTCCCAAAGCATTATTGGGGCGGGGTCTAAATAATGAGCAGGTACGTTAATTGTTAAGCTTATCTCAACATTTCCAAGGGTATCACTCAGAAGTTTTTTGCTTATATCTTTGCTGCCCTGTATGGCAGAAATTTCTTCATCACTTATAATTGGCCACATTTCAAGTAAATAATCTTCTATTTGCCCGTCAATATTTTCAACATCACCCAGCGGTAAGGTTACTTTAACATAGCCAATATTATCGCTTGTTTTACTGTTTGTATTATTTACTACAGGCTCAGTTTGCTCTGAAACCTTCGTAGATTTCATCGCTTCCTGACTGTAATCTATTTGTGTGAATAGCAATCCGCACAGTAAAACTACTGTAAAAATGCCAAAAAACTTGTATTTAGATGCCTTATTTAACATATTTTTAAATTAGAACCGTAAATTTACTTTAAATTCCCCACTATTTCAAACCATAATTATGGAATAGAAAATTCCCGGAGATTTGTTAGAATATAACATTATATCAATATTACTTATATTTGTTCCACAATAAATGGCTGACTTCAAACAAAAATTTTACGATATTACCTCGCTTATTCAGGTTGAGTTTAACCGCAATTTGGAGATATACGGCGATAAGATCCAATGCCGTAAAGGATGCTCAAAGTGCTGCTCACAGATATTCCGCATAACAAAGCTTGATGGGTGGATGATAAGCCAGCATGTCAAATCACTTCCTGAACCCCGCAGAACTGAACTTCAGCAAAAAGCGCGGGAGTACCTGAATCGTCTCCCCCTCGATGAAGGGGAGTACCCGCAGGGGGAGGGGGTCTTAAACTCAGACCACCCCGGCTCTTCAATTAATAGTCTTCCCCTGTCAGGTCAAAGAACTGGTTTTTCAGTGGGAGATACAGAGGGGGTCCCCTGCCCCGCACTAGGCACTGAAGGCGAATGCACGATCTACGAAGCGCGGCCTGTCATATGCCGCAGGTTTGGAATGCCGATATATGATTATAAGAATCCAACGAGCGTGCACGCATGTGAGCTTAACTTTAAAGATGGTCATGAGATAACTGATGATAAACTGATACCAAATCAAACAGGAATTGGGATGAAATGGGATGAGCTGAAGGAAGAGTTCAATTCACATCTCCCCCTTGTTGAGTCGAAGAACTGGCCTGACAGTGGGGAGTGGTCGAAGACCGAGAGGGTCGAAGGAACTACGATTGCTGAGGCGATAGCGGGTGCATGAATCTTCTTAAAATTGCAGTATTTTAAACTTTTCTGATTTCCCTTGTCTAAATCCTTACTTTGGGGTAAATTTGTAGCTAATCAATTAAAAAAATCAGAAATTTAACTATATTTCCGTCCATCCATGTACGAATCAGATAAAATAATGTTTGAAATATACCGCGATAAGCAGTATAACGAGAAATTCCACGTTGTGTATTACACCGAGCTAAACGAACACAACAAGCATGTTGAAATTAACCGCGCGCTTGCAGGCGCAAGCTTCTTTGACGGCTTCATAAAAGATTTTCGCAAAGAAGAAGCAAAGCAGATAATAGAAGATATTATTAAACAGCTCAACGCCGGCAATACTGTAGAAAAAGCTGAGATAAGAGAAAAGCTTAAAGAGTACACTCCGTAAAAAGGTTAAAGGACACTGGCTTCAAGTTACAGAACTTTTCACCTGAAACCTTCAACCTGTAATTTTGAAACATCAAACATGCAACGTGTAACTTACAACCTGCAACCAATGGAACATTCACACGAAAATATATTTTTAGATGAACTGAGCACCCACTGGAAATTCACAGCGGCTGCTGTGATAATTTCAGGCATAATAATTGCTGTACTCAAGCTTACCGTTTTCCCGGAAGCTTCTCCGGATACTGAAAATCTTTTTGAAGGATTTTTTATTTCTCACCTTTTCTTTGCGGCTTTAACCCCGGCTTCACTTCTTGCAAAATATAACCGCACATTATGGCTTGGTGTTATTGTAGCAATATTAACATCATCAATTACCTGTTCGCTGAGTGATATTGTTTTCCCGTACATTGGCGGCAAGGCGCTTGGGTATGATATGCACTTTCACATCTGCATAATTGATGAGCCGGTTTTGGCATGGAGCTTTATTGTTGGCGGTGCGCTCATCGGATTTTTGCTCTCGCGCTCGGTCAGGAAGCTCTCCCGCTTTACACACGGCCTGCATATACTGCTAAGCTCAACAGCCGCAGGAATGTACCTTATCACTTACGGAGTATCGGTAATTTCAGTAAAAGCATTGATATTTCTGCCGATACTTGTGGTATCAGTCCTTGTACCCTGCGTTATGAATGATATCGGCGTGCCATCATACATTGTTTCTATGAATGCCGGAAGCAAAGCCAATAAACGCGAATTGCTCGATGAGATACATCATGAACATCATGATCACCACCATTAACAATTAAGAATTAAGAATTAGAAATTACGAATAAAATGTAGGGAAACAAATGATATCAGGTTTTCTTTAAAAGGTTTTTGATCTTGTAGAGCTGCGAGATGTAAATTACCGAAGAGCAAAGTACAATACTTAATACCACCTTATAAATCACTCCAAGTGAGCCAAAGAATGAATAGAATACAGCAATTGCGCATACATCGACTATGAGTACACCGAATATCCGGGAGAGCTCATAATCAACCGGGTAGTACTTCTGCACGACCCAATATATGTAAATTGCCATTGCAACGTAGCTAACAAGTGTCGCAATTGCGCCTCCCATTATTCCCATTACAGGAATTAAACCAAAACACACAATAATATTCAATACCGCGCCAAGTCCCGATATTAAGGGCAGATATTTGGTCTTCTTTTCGATGTATATCCCCGCCATAAGGTTGGTGTATATACCAAGAAAGATATATGAAAACAGCACTGTTGGTACAATTATTAAGCCTGACCAGTAACTTTGCCCGATTATATGCCCCTTAAATGGCAGGGGTGTTTCCACAATATTAACAATAAAAAAAGTAAGTATAATGAACATGAGCGAGCTTGCCCCCACAAATAGAGTAAGTACTTTCGAAAAGAGCGCCTTGGCGCCGGGTTCTTTGGCATTGTTGAGGAAAAACGGCCTCCACGCGTAATCAAACATGGATACAATCAGCATCATAAATATTCCCAGTTTATAATTAGCGTTGTAAATACCGACTGTTTTCACATCGGTAAGATACTGCATAATAGGTTTATCGATTACCTGTACAATTATCGCAGCAAGTCCTGCAGGAAGATAAGGCAGAGAAAATCTTCTCAGCTCGCTGAATAATTCCTTATTAAAGCTGAATGAAATATTACGGAAAATAACCGGCGATAGAAGCAGCAATGTTACAATTGATGCTGCAAGATTACTGATGAAGACAGCAACGAGTCCGTATTTTAATACAAGTATAAGTACTAAGTTGAGTCCAACGTTTATGCAAATATTCACAAGCTTTATTGCGGCAAATACCCTGGCTTTATTCTTAAGCCTAAGATAAGCAAACGGAACCAACGCAAGTGCATCGAAGAAAAGTATGAAGGCAGTGTATGTAATTATAGTGGGATCTTTAATATTTACAATTGAAGTAATGCTGCCGGAAAATATTAGAATGAGTCCCGAGAGCACAGCAGAATTAAACATAATTGTAAAGAAGGGATGGGAAAAATTCTGTTTTTCAGAGCCAATTTCATTTGATGAAGCGAAGCGGAAATAACCTGATTCAAACCCTAATGAGTATATGATATTCAGAAAAGCTATATAGGCAAAAATCAGGGCTATTACGCCGTATTCAGATGGCGGGAAAACATTGGTATAAAATGGTACGAGTATAAAGTTAAGGAACCTGCCTACAATAGTGCTGGTGCCGTATATCAGGGTTTGTTTAGAAAGACTTTTAATTTTATCGAGCATTCAGCTACAAATATAGCTAAAATAACTGTTTTTAAAATGAAAGTAATTGTGGGGTAAGATAAGATAGATAAAAAAAGCCCCGTAAACGGGGCTTTGAATATAATAATGATTCTGTTATTTCCAGTTTATTCTGACACTGCCAGATGTTAAACGGTAATCAAAACAGTCATAAACATCAAATGAAAAATTACCTGCGCTATAGAATGTAATTTTTTTGTAGAACCAAACCCAGTTCTTTTCTGTATCAACATAAACAGTATTATCATAAGCGCCATTTTGGTAAATTTCAAATCTTACTGACTTGCAGGCTATTTCATATGGAAGCCTTACCAGCGCATAAACATATCCGCCGTTTGAGCCGATGTTAAATGTTGAGCTTTCTGTAATCGGGTAACCGTCATCGGATACGCCTTCGCAGAAATATAAAGTCTGCGAATTCGACTTCTGGCTTACTGCCAGCAAAGCCAGAACAAATAAAGAAGCAGTAAATAATTTTTTAATCATAATCAGTGGCGACCTTTCAATTTAGTTTTTTTGTTTTAAACCCCTTCAAAAGAACAGAAGCATTCCCTGTTCCGGGGAACGCTTCTGCAGAATCAGCATTTATGAATTACTTCATTGTAATTTTTACTTCGCCTGTTGCAACAGGTGTCCCGTCAGGCTTTAAAGCTGTAACTTTGTAATCGCCTGCTGCGTAGAATGTGTGGAATTTATCAAAGAAGATATAATCCCAGTCAGGCTGTACATCAAATTTCTCTGTAGCAAGTATTTTTTCGCTGCCGCCAAGCTTTGTAATCCTTAGCTCAAGCTTGCCAACGCCGATCTTCTTTCCGGTTCCTCTCAAATCGATCATACAGGTAAAATATCCGCCGTTTTTCCCGATAATGAATTCATCCGATTTTCCTATTTCTTTGCCGCCGGTGTATTCTTCACAGAAGTAAAGCTTTACATCATCACTGCCCGATGATTCTTTCTTTGTATCTTCTGTTTTTCTTGTATCATCTTCCTTCTTAGTATCTTCCTTCTTAGTATCCTCTTTCTTTGTGTCTTCCTTCTTTGTATCTTCCTTCTTATCGTCTTTGTTTGAGCTGCATACATAGCCAACCGCAAACATTACCATTA
>JBDTNV010000022.1:0-28090 GCA_039933555.1 Ignavibacteria bacterium | reverse complement strand
ACAAGTCGAAGAACTGCCTAAGCATGTGGGGAGTGCCCTTTAGGGCGAGGGGGTCATTTATTTGACTGCCAATTCTTGTATCTTTGCTTTTAAACGTTCTAAAACATACTCAAGGGCTTCATAAATTTCGATATTTGTAAATCTTATAAAACGGATATCAAGCTGCTTGATTTCATTTTCTCTATTCCTGTCATATTCTATTTCTTCATCTGTCAGATGAGTAGCTCCGTCAATTTCAATTACAAATTTTAATTCAGTGCAATAGAAATCAACGACATATGCACCAATTCCAAATTGTCTGCGGAATTTGAATCCAAGGATTTTTCTGTTCTTTATTTCCCCCCAAAGTATTTCTTCGGCTTTTGTCATATTATTCCGAAGCGATTTTCTTTTTTCGTTATCTATTTTCCTGTTGTAAATTTTGCCCGTCTTAAGCTCCTTATTTAATAAAGGCCATATAAGACCTCCCCTAAATCCCCTCCTTGGTAAGGAGGGGACTTTAAAAAGCAAACTATTGCAAACTTATCGTCTCCCCCTTACCAAGGGGGAGTGCCCTTTAGGGCGAGGGGGTCGCTTTTGCTGTTTTCTTTAATTGTTTGCCTTGAACTTTTTCCTTTTGCATAAAAGTTGTGGGTGTTTTGTAGTAAAGATAAAAACCAAGTCCCATAAGTACAATAGATATTAATTGCGCTTCAGAGAGTCCGAACAAGAACCTGGGGTTTAATCGAATGAACTCAACAAGCAGCCTCGAGGCTCCTGAGAGAATTAAATATAGGCCGAATAGTTTGCCATCACCCTTGAATACTTCGCGTTTCCGCCACAAGAACCAGAATATCAAAGACCCTAAAACAAATTCATACATTGGTGTTGGGTGGCACAGGGTTGTATCAGGAACAACTCCCCCAAATTTAGCGGCAATATCTGTTCCACGGAATGCAACTGAGGGCGGCAGAGTGCCTTTGGAATAATCAGTACCCCACGGAACCCATGACATGAATTCCGATACGGGCAGGCCGTAATCACCATCACCCGATAAATGACAGCCAACACGCGCAATCCCATAGCCTATCGCAAGAGATGGAGCTGCTGCGTCACATACTCTTAAGAACGGTATTTTTTTTGTGCGGGTGTAAATGTATATCATCACTGTAGCGAGTATCAGGCCGCCATAAAAGGTTAAACCGGCGGGTGAGAATAATCCGTCAGTTGAGAATATCTTTGCGGCTGACATTGATGAGAATGATTTCCATTCTTCAATTACATATAGGAGTTTTGAGCCTATTACTCCCCCAACCAGCGCTAAGAAAGTAATATTAATAGCCGCTGATTCTTCAAGCTTTTTACGTTTGAACTCACGCTGCATAAGCCAGCTGGCAACTATGAAGCAAATGCCAAGCATTAATCCGTAGCTGTAAACGGGTACCGGACCCAGTTGAAATAATTTAGGGATCATTTTTCGATCTTAATTTCTATAAAACTTTTTTTTGATAAACCGGATAATTTTACCGGTGTAGATTTTGAGCGCTGAACAAGCATTTTAAACTTGCTCTTATCGGAATCTTTCTTATCCACAATTACGCAATATTCAATATATTTGAAATCATATAACCTGTATTCATATCCTGCCGTTCCTGAGCTTGATAGGTCACCTATTGGCGCGCTGAAGCCAAGTATATTAAAGAAAAGATTCTTGTCCTCTGTCCGGTTATCAATTTTAAGTATGTATTGAAAGGTCAGAAATTCCTTGGTTGTCTGGAACCTGAAAGAAATAAAATCCTTCTTTTTGATCTCGTCATGGTCGCGGGAAATATTCAGCACATACTCAAACTTTTTTGGAGGCGGCTTTACTTTTTTTGTACGCAATTATTTTAATGCCTCAGTTAATTTATCAAATTCGACTTCACTTTGAGAGCTATCAGCCATATTTTTCAATAATCCTTTTCCTTTTGCAAGCTCTTCTTCACCTATTATATAAACATACTTCACGCCAAGTTTGTTTGCATCGCGCATTTGCGCTTTAAAGCTCCTGTTTAAGAAATCAGTTTCGCATGGAATGCCGGAATTTCTAAGTCTTGTGATCTGGGTGTATGCTATTTGCTTAGCATCATCATTTAATGCAATGAAATATATTTCAGGTTTATTCTGCTCACCAAAAGTAAAGTTATTCTTTTCGGCAACAATTAAAATTCTTTCAATTCCGCTTCCAAAACCAACTCCCGGACATGGCTTACCGCCAAGCTGTTCAATAAGACCGTCATACCTTCCGCCGCCGCCAATTGCATCCTGTGAGCCTAAATCCTGTGATACAAACTCAAATGTTGTATCGGTATAGTAATCAATTCCCCTAACTAGCTTGAAATCAATTTCGTGATCAACCCCGAGTTTTGTAAGTTCATCTATTACATTATCAAACCGTTTTCTAGATTCCGATGATAAATGGTCAAGTATCTTGGGCGCATCTCTTGTGATTATCATTTCAATCGGAATTTTGCTGTCCAGTACCCTTAACGGATTAGTTTCAAGCCTTCGCTTGCTGTCCTCTGTCAGCTGGTCAATATTTTTCTTCAGGTAATCACGTAAAAGATTCACATACTCATTTCTCTCATCGGGCTTACCAATAGAATTAATTTTAACCTTAAAATTATTTATTCCGCACCTGTTGTAAACAGTTTTAGCCAGCATTATAAGCTCAACATCAGTCATATAATTATCACTGCCGAGAATTTCGCCGCCAAATTGCGTATGTTCGCGGAATCTCCCTGCCTGCGGCCTTTCATGCCTGAACATATTTGTAATGTAGTAGAGCTTATGCAGAGGTGAATCGCTTATCATTGAATTTTCCAGAAATGCGCGCATTACAGGGGCTGTACCTTCAGGTCTGAGTGTTAATGAATCCCCGTTCTTATCATCAAAAGTGTACATTTCCTTGCCAACGATATCGGTTTCAGCGCCCACTCCCCTTTTAAAAAGCTCAGTAAATTCAAATGTTGGTGTGCGTACTTCGCTGAAATTATAAAGGGCAGTAACTTCCCTTATGACATTTTCAACAAAATGCCATTTGTAGATATCTTTCGGCAATATATCCTTGGTGCCCTTGGGTTTCCTGAAATTCATCTATTCGGTTAAATTATCATACAATATAATTTTCTTAATCGGCAAAATCTATGAAAATAGACAGTGAATAAATGAATTTTCTAAAAACATAAAAAATGCTATATTTATCTTACTATGACAAAACAAATCAAAATAGTTGTTGAAAAGCACGAAGATGGCTATGTCGCTTATCCTATAGGTATAGATGGAGTTATCGTTGGACAGGGTGATACTTATGATGATGCTTTATCTGATGTAAAGTCAGCAATTAAATTTCACATTGAGTCATTTGGTTCGTCTTCAATTTCAATGGATAATGATGTTATTGAAGCTTATCTAACAGAAACCGGTATTGAGATCTGATGCCCAAATTCCCTGTTGATGCACCAAAAAGAAAAGTAATTAAAACCCTGGAAGAATTAGGTTTTACTATTGTCAGGGAAAAAGAACATATTTCAATGATTCGCGAAAATGCAGATGGTTCTAAAACTCCATTAACTTTACCAAATCATAATATAATTAAAGGTTCAACTTTAAGAGCAATATGTACCCAATCAGGAATTGCCCGTGAAGATTTTATTAGAATTTATAACGAAAGTTAATTTATGATAAAAGCCGTAGTTTTTGACTTAGATAATACGCTTATTGATTTTATGCGGATGAAAAACACCGCAGTTGAAGCAGCTACAAAAGCTATGATTGATGCGGGGCTCGACTTTCCATATAAGGAAATAAGGTCTAAGATTGATGCTATATATAATGAAAAAGGTATAGAATACCAATCAGTTTTTGACCAACTGCTGAACCATTTCATCGGCAAAATGGATTATAAAATTCTCTCAGCCGGAGTAGTTGCATACAGGACTGCACGGGAAGCAGAACTGAATACTTACCCGCAGGTTATTCCCACCCTGGTCAAGCTGATAAAAATGGGTATCAAGCTCGGCGTGGTTTCAGACGCTCCCAGTAAAGAAGCATGGTTAAGGCTCACCTATATCGGTCTGCATCATATGTTTGACGGTATAGTGACTTATGACGATTCACGTGAAAGGAAGCCCTCCCCTGTTCCTTTTAATCTAATACTCGATAAACTTGGTGTTAAGGCCGAAGATGCAATAATGGTTGGTGACTGGGCTGAGCGTGATGTTGTTGGAGCTAAAAGCGTTGGAATGAAAACTGCATTCGCTAAATATGGCGACACATTTGATACCAAAGCCCATGGGGCCGATTATGAAATAAATAGTGTGGCTGAACTGGTGGATATAGTGAAAAGAGAGAATGAACAATTGTAATAAGGAAATCCAGAATCAATCAGTCAGGGCTAAAGCCCATTCATCATTAAAGCTACAACCCCGCCATAAATGGCGGGGTTAGTAAATAAAAGAATCAACATATATATCACTCCTAACCCTACCCTTCAGGGTGGGGTTTAAGAAATTAAATAAAATAGGGCTTTAGCCCTGACTTAAAAGTATGTCATTTGTTAAAGTTTGGATACATGCAGTATGGGGAACTAAAAATCGTTCTCATATTCTGAAAAAGGATGTTCGAAAAGAACTTTTCCGGCACATTAGAACTAATGCAAAAGAAAAAGGGATTTATGTAGATCATGTAAATGGATATACTGATCACGTTCATTGTTTATTTACACTTAATGCGGATATGAGTTTATCAAAGACTTTGCAGCTCATAAAAGGTGAAGCTTCTTTTTGGGCAAATGATAATAATTTAGTAAAACCTAAACTTAAATGGGCTGATGAAAATTTTGCCGTCTCGGTTAGTGAATCAATAGTTGATAAAGTTAGAAATTACATCAAAAATCAGGAAGAGCATCATAAGAAGATGACTTTCCAGGAAGAATATGAAGATTTCATTAAGAAATTTAATTTAAGAAGTCAGGGCTAAAGCCCATTTTATTCAAAAGTCTTAACCCCCCGCCATAAATGGCGGGGTTAAAAATAACCAAAAAATTTTCTTCATTTTTTACATTATAATGATAAAAGGCGTAGGAATAGACATAATCGAAGTAGCGCGGATAAAAGGTATTATGGAAAAGTACGGCGATAAGTTCTTTAAGCGTATTTTGACGGATAATGAAATAGCTTACTGCAAGAAATTCAGTGATGCTGAACTGCATTTTGCGGGCAGGTTTGCCTCGAAGGAGGCTTACAGCAAAGCTATTGGAACAGGAATATCAAAGGATTTTGGATGGAAAGATATTGAGATATTGAATGATCCAAGAGGTAAACCGTATATTAATCACACAAAGGAAAACGAGTATTCAAAATTTAAGTATCATATAAGTATCTCACATACTAAAGAGTATGGAAGTGCCGTTGTTGTTTGTGAAGAGTCTTGATCAAATATCCTTCATCCAACGGAGTAAGGTTTCATCCGGTAAACCGGACTCAACAAAGAGTAAATAACAAATATCAAATTTCACTCCACATGCTATACATTCTCCGAACTGAATAAACTCACAACTCTATTCACTCAATACACTTATTTTATACTTCGAAGGGCCTTGCTATCATAATTCCTGTTTTCTTTGAATCACTTGCAACATAATCCTGAAGCTCTTCAGGTGAAATGATCACTTTCTTGCTTTTAGATGATGCATGCATAAAGTAAGTTCCGCCGCCTTCTTTGTAAACATAACCGGTGTGAGTGACATCTAACCCGCCAATACTGGTTGTAGTGGCAATTATATCCCCTGTCTGCATCTGGTCATATGATTTAGAAATTGCGCTTGTCGGGATGTAGTAATAATACCTGGAATTTATCGCCTCTTCTGCTGCTTTTATGCCCTCAAGTTCGGTTGAGCTTGATAATTGCTTGTAAGATTTAGTATGATTGGTCATAAAATCTATCTTTTTATCATACGATACACCGCCAATATCTGCGGTAATATTCTTTACAATTCCTTTATCTTCATTATTGTATATCCAGTCACAGAAATAATGCAACCGGCTTGCGTATCCATCCAATTGTCCGTTACGATAACGTATTTTCTTAAGCTCAGATTTATAGTCATCAAAGCTAGTTTTTCCAAGCTTAACACAACGGGCAAAAGTAAGGCAATTTTCAACAAATGTAACACAATCAAGTCCGGTAAGATTTATAACCAGGCTCTCACTCATATTCTTATCTAAAGTACCCGCAACATAATCGGTATCTATAAATGACTTCCCGACCTCTCCAATCGCATCTCCAATTGACATGGATTTAACTCCGCCATCAACTAAAAACTTAAATTTCTTTTTGCAAAGGACTTCGTCGTAGTCATCGAAATAACTATTAGTCATTGATTTAAGCGTGCCGGGTAATGATGTTAAAAATATAGCGCTTATAGCCGATGTTTTAATGAAATTTCTGCGTGATAGTTTTGACATAAATAATCTTAATTTCTTGTTATCTTTTTGAATCCGAATAATTGTTTTGATAAAAATCAGAAACTGGATCCTTCGCTTCGCTCAGGATGACACTAAAAAGGAGCATCCTGTGGAGCATAATATGAAGGTTCGGCATCTCTTGCCCTGTTAGCAAACGCAGCGTAATTATGAATAAACGTAAGCTTTGCCTCGCCAATTGGACCGTTACGCTGTTTACCAACAATTATTTCAGCCAGGCCCTGTACTTCATGAAATTTCGGGTCATCTTTACTGATATATACTTCCGGCCTGTTAATAAATATAACAACGTCAGCATCCTGTTCAATTGCGCCTGATTCCCTTAAGTCAGAAAGCTGGGGACGTTTTTCTTTGCCCGCTCTTTCTTCAACCTTACGGCTTAACTGCGATAACGCAACTACCGGGATATCAAGTTCCTTTGATAATTGCTTTAAACCACGGGTTATATACGCTATTTCAAGATGCCTGTCCAGATTTCCTTTATTCGATACTTCCATCAGCTGGAGGTAATCCACCATTATCATATCAATGTTCTGCAGTGCCTTCATTCTGCGCGCTTTGGAGCGCAATTCAAGCAGGCTAAGCGGCGAAGAGTCATCAATGATAATATTTATCTTGCTGCTCATAAGGCTTGGCGTTTTTTTTGCGATTTTTGCCCAATCTGATTCCGGTAACCTGCCTGTTTTAAGCTTGGATATATCTACTTTTGACTCAAGGCAAATGAACCTGAGAGCAAGCTCACGGTTACTCATTTCAATCGAAAATATGCCGATATTTTTGCCATGCTCTACTGCTGCATTCCTGGCAAAGTTCAACGCTAGCGCAGTTTTACCATGAGATGGCCTGCCAGCTATGATTATAAGCTCTGATTTCTGGAATCCACCTGTAAGTGCATCAAGTTCATCATAACCAGATGGCACACCAAATACTGAAACCCCTTTTTCATGTCTTTCGTGGATAGTTTCAACATATTCCATGGTATCGCGCACCTCATCCTTGATATGACTGTAATTCTTCTTCTGCAGGTAATTTGTAACTTCAAGAATTTCCTGCTGTGCTTTATCAAGGAGGCTCTCTGTATTCATTGTAGGGTCGTAACACTGCTCGTTGAGTGAATAAGTAAGCAGTATCATGTCACGCTTTATCCAGTTTTCAAGTATCTTATTGGCAGAAAATATTATGCTTTCCTGTGACGAAAATGCTGTTGAAAGCTCAGCAAGGTATAACGGTCCCCCAATAGCATCAAGCTCACCCCGTGATTTAAGCTCTTCTGTGAGAGTAATTATATCAACAGGCTCGTTCCTATCTCTAAGATCGCTGATAGCGCGGAATATCAGCCCGTTTGCATTAACATAAAAATGTTTCGGCTTCAGTATAGTTGTCACTGCATCAATAAGGGAGTTATCAATCATCATTCCGCCTAAAATGTTCATTTCAAGGTCTCTGCTGTGCGGAGGAACCTTGCCGCCATAGAGCACTTCATCAGAGACGTTCTTTAATTCCGTAATATTATTCTTCTGTCTTGCCAATTATATACTTCCTAAAATTAGATTTCCTTTTTTGATTCAAGCTTCTTGCCTGTTAACTGCTCATACATTTCTTTTAGCTGGAGCATATCATCCCATGTAGGCCTTTTCCAGTTTGGATTCCTAAGTAAAGCTGCCGGGTGAAACGTTACTCTGACCTTCCAGCCTTTGTAATCATGAGTTTTACCTCTTAATTTAGCAAGCGGTTCTTTTGTTTTCAAGAGAGATTCTGAAGCCACTTTGCCGAGCAGGAGGATTAGTTTTGGGTTGATCAATTTCAATTGCTTATCAAGGTAGGGTTTGCATAATTCCACCTCTTCGGGCAGCGGGTTACGGTTTCCGGGGGGGCGGCTTTTTAAAATATTACAGATGAATACATCCTCACGGTTAAATCCGGTTGCCTGGAGTATTTTATTGAGCAATTGTCCTGCCCTGCCCACAAACGGCTCTCCCTGCGCATCCTCATAGGCTCCGGGAGCTTCTCCGATCACAACAACATCAGCTTTAGGGTTACCCACACCGAATACAAAATTGGTCCTGGTCTTCCAGAGGTCACACTTTTTACAATCTTTTATTTTATTGTTTAATTCATCAAGAGTTTCCGAAAACTCCCATTCTTCGCGCTTAATGTTCTCATTACCGAATATATCAATTTCCGCTACGGCGGCTTTATCCTTTGCATTTACTCCGCCCGAATCTACTTTTTTCTTTTTTACAGTCATATTTTCAGTTGGTTCAGCTATTTGTGGAGTAATAACTCTTTCAGGTAAGTCACTATCGATATAAAGTCTTTTGTTATAAAATCTTTCAAAATTCCTGATAGTATTTTCTGCTTCCGTTATTACTTTATTTATTTTCTCATTACTCATATTCAAATACCAACCATCTTATCAAGTATCTTCTCTGCTGCATCAAACTTTGTCATTTTATCATAAGGGGTTACATTAAAGTTTTTATCAATTATTGTAATTACATTTGTATCGGTTTTAAAACCTGCGCCTTCAACTTTTGGATTATTAACAACTATCATATCAAGATTCTTCTTTTTAATCTTATCCTTGGCATACTCAATTTCATTCTCTGTTTCCAGCGCAAAACCAACAAGCTTATAGCCTGATTTATTTTTTCCGAAATACTCGAGGATATCTCTGGTCATTCCGGTCTCTATGATCAAAATACCTGATACCTTTTTAATCTTTCCTTTTGTTCTTTCAATCGGAGCATAATCGGCAACAGCGGCTGACATAATAACGTAATTTTGTCCATTAATATTATCTTTAACAGCATTAAACATTTCATCTGCAGTATTGATATCAATCCTGTTAACGTTTCTTGGAGTCCTAAGTGAAACCGGGCCTGTAACCAATGTAACATCGGCTCCTCTTAGAGCTGCAGCTTTGGCGAGACTAAATCCCATTTTTCCGCTGGAATAATTGCCGATAAACCTTACATCATCAATTGGTTCATAGGTCGGTCCTGCAGTAATTAATATTTTCTTTCCTTCGAAATCTCTTTTAGCTCCACTTAATACCTTAGCGGTATAGTCGTAAATTGTCTGTGGGTCAGGAAGCCTGCCAATTCCGCTTAGGCCGCTTGCAAGTTCACCTGATTCAGGCTCAATGACCCAATAGCCAAGCTCCTTAAGTGCAGAAACATTCTGCGATGTTGCTTCATTAAGATACATATCCTCATCCATAGCGGGGGATATTATTACCGGAGAGCGTGCGGAGAGGACGGTTGCCGTCAAAAAGTTATCGCTAATGCCGTGTACTATTTTGGCGATAGTGTTTGCAGTTGCCGGAGCAATTACAAAAATATCAGCCCAAAGTCCGGTGTAAATATGCCATGTTTTAGTTTCAACAGTAGAAGATCTTTGGGGATCAACATCAGGAAACATATTTACCATTACTTCATTGCCTGAGAGCGCTGAAAGGGTTACAGGTGATACAAAATTTAAAGCCGAAGGAGTCATTATGACCTTCACTTCGGCTTCATTTTTTTTGAATAATCTTACAAGCTCACAGCATTTATAAGCTGCAATGCCGCCGGTAATACCAAGTAATATTTTTTTTCCTTTTAACTGCATTCACTTGCTTTGATACAATGTTAAATAGTACAATGATAAACCGGTAATAAATTTTGTTAAATCAGATTAATCTTCAACATTTTCGTTTCTTACTCTGAACTCAAGGTTATCACCCAAAAGCTCATTTAAGCCGCTTTCAGTGGTTTTAGGCCTTGTTTCAAATTCAATGCTGATATTCATTTTATCTTTGCTTACAACTGAGTCATCACTGTCATCATCAACCTTTATGAGCGGCTCTACACGTGTGTTATATTCAAGTTTCTGTTCATCATTTATCTGCCTTGCGCGTTTTGCCGATACAACGACCGCTTCATAAATGTTTCCTGCTTTTGATTCTACTTCTTCAATTTCAAGAGGTGTTATTTTCATTTTATTGCTCCTTAAATCTGCTTTTTACAGCTTATATTTTATTTTTTATTATTTTTTCTGTTTCCATAACTGCATTTTCAAGACCCTTACTGTTATCCACAACGAAATCAAACTTATCTTTTAATTCAACTTCCATTTTTATCCGTGATAACCTTTTTTCTATCTGTTCAGCAGTTTCAGTATTTCTTTTCTTAAGTCTTCTTAGCAGCTCATCATACGGAACATCTATAAATATCGTAACAGCTTCTGGGTAAATTTTCTTAATAGATATAGCGCCTTTAACATCAACATCAAATATCATATGCTTATTGCTCTTTAGGTATGGCTCAGTTTCACTTTTTAAAGTACCGTAATAATTACCATGAACTTCTTCAGTTTCTACAAATTCATTATCGGCCTTTTTTGAATTGAAATCATCAAGAGAAATAAAGTAATAGTCTTTACCATTGGTTTCACCCGGCCTCTTTTCCCTTGTGGTAGCTGATATTGAAAACGTTAATTCAGGGATTTTCTTAAACAATTCCCTGATTATTGTTGTTTTACCTGCCCCGCTTGGTGCGCATATTACAAAGAGCATATTTGCCTAATCTTAAATATCGTTATTTTTTTGGTTTATTAAAAGTCTTAAATATATGCTGAAAATAAAGGATATTCAATATTATTTGAAGCCGGAAGCTTTAGCATGCGCTCAATATGCTCAACCTGAAGGTTGAGACTACAAATCAAAAAAGGAATTACAAATATCTACTCAATATTAGCCAACTGTTCCTTAATTTTCTCAAGGTCTTCCTTCATTTCAACTACATACTGCGAAATATTAGAGCTGTTGGATTTTGAGGCGATCGTATTTATTTCACGGTTCAATTCCTGTACCAGGAAGTTAAGCCTTCTGCCGGAGAGCTCTTTTTGCTTAACGTTATTTCTGAAATAATTTATGTGTGATTTAGCCCTGATAACTTCTTCTGTGATATCAAGCCTGTCGCTTATCATAATAAGCTCATATTCAAGCCTGTTATTATCAGCCTGAATGTTTGCATCACTGATAAGCTTGTTCACTTTATCAAGCATCTTCTTCTTGGTTTCCGTTACATTCTTCTCTGAAAGCTTTACAACGATATCAAGCTTCTTTTCAATTGAGTTAACCCTACCCAGAATATCTTTTTCAAGAACTTTCCCCTCTTTTGCCTTCATGAGAACAAGATCGCTTGCAGCGGCAGAAAAGATTTTCTTTATCTCCGGCCAGTATTCTGCAATATCATCATTATTTTCACCTTTGAATATTTCAGAAAATTTTAAAATATGCTCAAGCTTAATTTCTTCCTTAATACCTGTAGCTTTTTTAATTCCAAGCAGCATTTTGTGGTAATCCTTAACAGCTTCAGGTTTTACCTGGATAGTTACTTCGCTTGCGGAATTCTTTTCAATTACAAGCTGCGCCGATATTTTTCCCCGCGATACTTTCTGTCCAATTAATTCCTTGATCTCCGATTCCTTATCTGAAAAGACCATTGGCAAGCGGCAGTTCACTTCAAGGTACTTGCTGTTTATACTGCGAAGCTCAACACTTATTTTCATTTTTTTCAGGGCTTTGGAAGATTTCCCGAACCCGGTCATACTTATTATCATTTAATTCCTCTTTAATTTTAATTTCCGTTTTTCTTTAGGTGTAATGGTTGCCTTTTGGTTAAAAAGACTATCCGGTTTCTGGAGGTAATGTTTACCAAGCTCTGCCTTAAGGTATTCGAAAGCCTCTTCAACGGATTCAACTATATAAAACAATTTCAAGTCATCTTTATCAATTAGTCTTCTGTTTGCCAGCTCCTCGAGGTTTATGATCTTATTCCAGAACATTTTATCATATACAACTATCGGCATTTTTTTCCTGATTTTTTTTGTCTGTATAAGTGTCAGCAGCTCAAAAAACTCATCAAGTGTACCGAATCCGCCGGGCATTATTACAAGAGCTTTGGCAAGGTAAGCAAACCAGAATTTACGCATGAAAAAGTAATGGAACTCAAAATTCAGCGATGGTGTGATATATGGATTCGGGTTCTGCTCGAACGGCAGGCTGATGTTAAGTCCAATTGATTTGCCGCCTGCTTTCTTTGCTCCCCTGTTAGATGCTTCCATGATACCGGGTCCGCCGCCTGAGCAAACAACAAAGCGGTTGCCAGGCTCCTGTTTCATTGACCATTCTGTTATCAGCCTTGAGAGCTTTACTGTATCTTCGTAATAGCGTGACATTTCAAGATCAACCTTGGCGTCAAGTAAATGCTGTTTCCCCGGATTCTTGAATTTCTTTACAGCCGCAAGTTTTTTTAGAGCCACACTCTTTGACAAAAGCCGGGCGGAGCCATAAAATACTATCGTATCTTTTACATTTTCTTTCCTGAACCTGTACTGAGGCTCCATGTATTCGGCTACTATTCTAAGTGAGCGCGCCGCAGGGCTCTTAAGGAACTTTTCATCGCTATATGCTTTCGGTGCTTTTTGTAATGCCATAATTGAGTTTAAATGTTAAAAAGTTGAAAAGTATAAAGTTCCGTCTATTAATAATTCAACTTTTGATAATAATAAAATCTTAATTTTAATTGATAATTCCAAATCCGTAATTCCTAATTGTTAAGCAGTCTTCCGCCATCAATAGGGATAACATGCCCTGTGAGATACTTACATTCAATAATAAATTTTACAGCTGCAATAATATCATCCGGCGAGCCGTATTTTTTCAGAGGAATCTTTGATACTTTAATCTTAGATGGAGTCCCTTTTTCTTCACCTTCAATTATGATCGTGCCGGGAGAAATAGCATTAACGCGGATCTTAGGCGCGAGTTTTCTTGCAAGCAGCCATGTAACTTTTATCAATCCCGTTTTTGATATGCTGTAAGGCATTAATCCTGTCCAGTTCTGCATTCCGCCAAGTGATGCCATATTAATGATAAGCGGCTCTTTAGCTTTGTTCAGGTACTTCAGAGCAAATTGAGCAACAAACAGAGGTGCTCTCAGGTTTACCGCAATTGTGTTATCAAAGAGCTCGGGAGTAATTTTAGAATACTCAACTTTTTTTATTACACCTGAATTGTTTACAAGCAGGTCTATTTTTTTGAAATCACTGCCGATCTTGTTTATAGTTGTCTTGAGCTTTTTTAGATCTTTCAGATCGCATTTGTAAAGCTTAAATTTAATTCCGTAAGATTTAAGTTCAGTTTTTGTTTTGTTAAGCTCTGATGCTGGGCTGGAATTATAAATAATTGCAAGGTCATACCCTGCTGAGGCAAGGTACATTGTGATATGCCTGCCTAATCTTCTTGCTCCGCCCGTAATAAGTGCAGTTTTATTCATTCTTTAAAAACTTCAAAAGCCAAAAATCCCCAAGCTTTATGCTTTGAGATTTTGGCTTTAATATTTGTAATTATTTTTACTTACCAAAAACCTGGTCGAACTCCCTAGCGTGTTGAGGACGTTAGTCCGAAAACTTTAGTCCGAAAACGATAGTCCGAAATCCCGCTTTGCGGGACGGTTTAGGAAACCGACTCTCTATTTGTGCCCTCGAGAGGAGTCGAACCTCTGGCCTGCGGTTTAGGAAACCGACGCTCTATCCATCTGAGCTACGAGGGCAAGTGAAAAAAACGCTATAATTCACAAATATAGCAAAAAAGGAAGTTAGATAAAACAGAGAAATTGTGTATTTGAATTTTAGTATTTAACAATGAAACCTATTCTAATAGGAAAAAAAGGCTACCATTTTTTGCTCTAAATTTTTTTTGGTAAAAATTTAAACTCCTTAAATACATAAAAATATCATTTAATGATACACTTCGGCTTAATAATTCATATATATTTATGATGGAATAAAGTATATTTAGCCATGCAGAACATTGAGATTTACACGTATGACCCCAAAAAGAGAGTTTTAATTCCATTTATTGAATCCAAAGTTAATGCGGGCTTCCCCTCCCCTGCGCAGGATTATGTTGAGCAAAAGCTTGACTTAAACGAGCACCTTATAAAACATCCGTCATCTACTTTTATAATAAAAGTTAAGGGTGAAAGCATGACAGGCGAAGGGATTGATGATAAAAGTCTTTTGATTGTTGATAAAAGTCTTGATTTTAAAACCAACTGTATTTGTATCGCAAGCATTAACGGTGATTTTACGGTAAAGAGGATAAATAAAATAAAGGGTAAGTATTACCTTATATCAGCCAATAAAGATTTTGAGCCAATAGAGCTTAACGAAGAAAATGAATTATTAATTTGGGGAATTGTAACCTGGGTACTGAATCCGAAATATTAAGAAAAAAAGTTTTTGCATTGGTTGACTGCAATAACTTTTATGTAAGCTGTGAGCGGGTGTTCAATCCAAGGCTGAACAACGTGCCTGTAGTTGTATTAAGCAATAATGATGGCTGCGTTGTTGCAAGAAGCGCGGAAGCTAAAGCTTTGGGTATTACAATGGGAATCCCCTATTTTAAAGTACGGGAAATCATTGATAAAAATAACGTAAGGGTATTCAGCAGCAATTATGTATTGTACGGTGATATGTCCGAAAGGGTTATGAACATACTCTCTAAATTCACACCGAATATTGAGTTTTATTCCATAGACGAGGCATTTTTAAATCTTAAGGATATTTCAGTGAAGAATTTCGCATCGTACGGCACGGAAATCAGGAAAACTATTTTTAAAAATACCGGAATACCTGTCAGCGTAGGAATAGCAAGGACCAAGACATTAAGCAAAATTGCAAATGAATATGTTAAACATAATCCAAAGCTGAACGGTGTATTTGATATCGTTGATTTCTTCAGGATGGATAAGCTTCTCTCGCACGTTCCCGTACACGAGGTCTGGGGAATTGGCGGCGCTTTCGGAAGAATGCTTATGAAAAGATTGATACTAACAGCAAAGGATTTCAGGGATGCATCGGAATACTTCATTAAAGATAAGATGGGTATAATAGGTATGCGGACAAAGTATGAATTACAGGGAATCAGCTCAGTTGATCTTGACGAAGTGCTTGAGCCTAAAAAAGCGATTATGAGCTCCAGAAGCTTTGGGAAGTATGTTACAGATATAAATGAGCTGGCCGAAGCAATAAGCCAGTACACAACACGGGCAGCGGAAAAATTAAGGCAGCAAAAGAGCAGCTGCAACAGCGTTAATGTATTTGTTATGACTAATATGCATAAGCTGACAGATAAACAGCACGCTGAGACTAAAACCATTTCACTTCCAGAGCCCACAAACTATACACCCGATATAATTAAATATACTGTATATCTTCTAAGGAAAGTTTATAAGCCGGGCTATAATTATATTAAAGCCGGTGTGCTATTAAGCAACCTTGTACCGGAATCACCCGTACAGCTAAATGCTTTTTTTCAGAACCGTGACCATGCCAAAAGAGCGGGAATAATGAGAACCCTTGATAATGTAAATTTAAGGTTTGGCAGGGATACACTAAAAATTGCATCCAGCGGAATAGAACAGAAATGGGCTATGAAGAAACAGCATGTTTCCTCCAGGTACACCACTAACTGGAATGAATTACTAACAATTAATATAAATTAAGTTATTAAATATGTGCGGCAGATATGAAAACGCGGCAGATGATGCTGAGCTTCAGAAAGAATTTGAGAAATATATCGGTGAGCTTAACATTGCTTACGATCTTGATGAAGTTCTAAAGGATCTGAAATCTGATATCTTCAGGACCGAGAACATTGCGCCTACAAATTTAGTAAAGGTGATAACATTTGATAAAGAAAATAATGTGTTTAAGCTAAAGCTGATGAAATGGGGAATAAAATCGCAGGTGTTTGATCCCTCACGCGCGGCAAAAGGCAAAGACCCCATGATCGAAAAGGATATTTTCAACTCAAAGATAGAGACGATCCTTAAGAAAGGCAGCAAGTGGAAAAAGATATTCGATGAGAACAGGTGTATTTTCCCGATGACAGCGTTTTATGAGTGGACCGGTATAAAAGGAAGCAAGGTTCCTCAAAGGATCACTATACAAAGAACTCCAATATTCTTCGCTGGCGGTGTAATAAAACAGGGTATAGATAAAAAAGAGAGCGCAAGCATTATTACATGTGAGCCTAATACATTCATGAGCTCAATTCACACAAGGATGCCCGTGCTTTTTAAAACGGAGAAAGCAGGTGAATTTTTAAGCTCACCAAACGATATTGCCTGCAGTGTATGTGAACCGCTGGATGATGGTACAAAAATGAAGCTGGAGAAGGCTGTATTAAAATGATTTATTTTGGATGTTCACAATGGGGTTACGGGAACTGGGTAGGAACAATTTATCCTACACACGCAAAAGCAGGTAAGTATTTATCTCACTACGCTCAAAGATTTAATTGCGTTGAAGTGAACTCAACATATCATGATTTTGTGGAAGTATCAAGAATAAGCAGATGGCGTGACGAAGTTGGTAAAGATTTTAAGTTCTGTCCCAAATTCCCCAAGTTCATCACTCACGATAAGAAGCTTCTTGGAGCTGAAGAACTGACAGAGGACTTCATAAACCGAGTAACTTTTTTTAAGGAAAACCTTGGAATATCATTTCTTCAGCTACACCCCGATTTTTCACCCGGATCATTCAATGTTCTGGATAATTATTTGAAGGCTCTACCCCGCAATTTTAAAATCAGTGTTGAGCTTCGTCCTTTGTGGCTTGAGCATGATGAGATACTCAATGAAGCTTATGCAATCCTAAGGGAAAATAATGCCGGACTTGTTATTGTTGATAAATTTGAAACTATTAAATATTTAAATAAGCTTAAATTAACTAACCACAGCGCATTTATAAGGTTTGATACCTATGGGTATGAAATTGATAAGAAAAGAATTGATGTATGGATAAATATGATAAGCAAATGGCGGGAAAAAGGTTTGCCTGAAATATATTTCTTCCTCCATTTCACTGAGGATAACAGTAACCTGGAGATACTGCATTACGCTTTGGATATGTTTGAAAAGAACTTTCCGAATATTGAAAAAGAAAATTTATCATAAATAAATCAACACATTTTACTATGCAGGAAAACATTAAAACAGAGATTTGGAATCAGTTTGGCGCGGCGCTGGATATGTTCGAAAATTCGCTCCAGAAGTGTCCAGCGAGCCTGTGGGATGATGGAAATAAATTCTGGTATAATGCATATCACTGTTTATTTTTCACGGATTATGACCTGACAACCGACCCTGAAAATTTTCATCCGCCGGAACCATACACACTCTCAGAATTTGACCCTTCGGGTATTATGCCGGAGAGAATTTACACGAAGGAAGAACTTATTGCTTACATCCGGCATTGCAGGGAAAAATGCCGCAAACTGATAGGAAGCCGAACTGAAGACATATCTGATATGAGATGGAGCAACCAGCGGAGAAATTACAGCATGATCGAACACTTGCTCCACAGTATTAGGCACGTTCAGCATCATACGGGTCAATTGAATTTAATGCTCGGGAAGGTCGATCATAGCCTGCCAATATGGGTATCACAATCAAAAATTAAATTATAAATAATATTATGATGGATACTTTAAAACTTGAATTATGGAAGCAGTTTGGCGCGGCGCTGGATATGTTTGAAAATGCGATTTCGAAATGTCCTGAACATTTATGGACTTACAATTACTCAACAGGTAAAGATACTTTACATGCAAAGCACATTGATGAAATTAGGGGAAATTACTGGTATATAATATTTCATACTTTGTTCTTTATTGATTATTACCTCGATATGGATCCGGATAGCTTCAAAATGCCTGAACCTTTTAACATAAAGGAAGAGGAAATTGATGAAGTAATGCCTGAAAAAATTTACAGTAAAGAAGAGTTGCTTGGTTACCTGGCACATTGCCGCAATAAATTACATGATTTGTTGAAGGATATGGATGAAGCTAAAGCGGCTCACAGATGGAAAAATCCATGGAAAGATTACAGCATGATTGAAATTACTATTTACAATATGCGGCATGTACAGCATCACACCGGCCAGCTTAACATGCTGCTCGGGAGGATTGATCATAATTTACCTGTATGGGTATCACAAACAAAAGCGGAGTTATAAGATCATTTACCTTATTAATAAAAAAAGGTCAAAGTTATTTGCTTTGACCTTTTAGAATCAGAATAAATAATACTAATAACTAAATTCGTCGTCTTTCTTGGGATTCTTTGATTTTTCCACTGCATCAAGAAACATTATCACCCTGTGGTTAAGGCTATCAAGCAGCTCAATAACTATTCCGAAGCTTAAGTATAACATTCCGGATACAATTGAAGAAAGAATGATTGCCCCGCCCGCTACAATCTTTATCAGGTAAACCTGCTCCATATATGGATTAGGTGTTCCTTTTAAACTGGCATAAAGACTTAACGCATCTGAAATAACATATATACCGGCAAGAATACCGATAAAGATTGTTACAAAGCCCAGTATCTTAAGTAATGTCTGCATTAGCTATGCCGGTTAAATTTACTATCACAAAGATAAGAAAATTTATAACTATTTAAAATTTAAAAATAAGCAGATAATCCAAGCTTAACAATATTAAGCTGGAAAGCACTTACATCTGCATTTTTATTCCTGACATGTATATAGGTAGGATTATACAGCGAATAACTCTTTTCTGTCTCTGTGCTGGTATAAATTCCTTTCTTATATACCATATTATACTCAGCCAGCAGGCTTATCCTTTCAACCAGGAACCATTCAACGCCAAGTATCGCAGTTCCCCCGGCATACCACGTTCTTGAACTGGCATGAGTTTCATATGAATAATTACCTCCATAATAAATATCTGAATTAAAATAATCAGTTTTGGATTCGCTGTATTCATAGAGCGGACCAAATCCAATGTAGAAACATACACTTCCCGTCGATTTGAGATACTGGATATAATTTAGGCCCAGTCCCAGATCGGTATTTTTGCTTTCCAATGGACCGAGAATTAAATCATCTGTCGAATTGCCGGCGCTGGAATTCATGTTAATACTTACTCCAAGCCTGAAGGCAGAAGACCTGCTGAGCTGCGGTTTAATTGAAAGCTCAACGCTTTTAAAATAAGACGGGTTGATATAAGTACCAAGCTCGAACTGTGCAGCCCATTTGCCTGATTTGAGAGAATTATTGAACGTTTCTGCATCTTTGGGTTGAGTGTACGAAATGCTGATGATGGATAACAATAGGATGAAGGTTAAGCATTTTAAGGTCTTCATAGTTTTTTAAGTTTAGTTTATGAAAATATTTATTTGGGCATGATGGATGATTTAATCAATTTTTATAAACACTTATAGAAGTAATTCTTCAAATCTTGAATCAGAAACTGTTAATACTTATAAAATCCCTGTTTTGTTTTCCTGCCCAGCAAACCTGAATCAACCATCTTCTGCTGTATGGGACTTGGTTTATATTTCTGGTCATAGAAAAATGCTTCGTAGACTGATTTTGTCACAGAAAGGTTAATATCAATCCCAATTAAATCCATTAGTTCAAACGGACCCATTGCAAAGCCGCCTTCCTCCTTCATAACACTATCAATCACTTCGGCGGAAAGATTTTCTTCACTCATTATCTTTAGTGATTCGCCGTAAAATGCACGCGCTACCCTGTTTACAATGAAAGCGGGTGTATCTTTACATATCACTGGTACTTTACCAAGCTTTTTACAAAGATCCATTGTGATACTTACCGTTTCTTCACTTGTGAATTCACCTTTTATTACTTCCACAAGCTTCATAATGTTTGCGGGATTGAAGAAATGCATTCCAACTACCCTGCCGGGGTTATTCTTCACTGCAGTTGATATCGATGTAATTGAAAAAGATGAAGTATTGGTTGCAAGAATTGTTTCGGATTTTGTAATTTCATCAAGCTTTTTGTAAAGCTCTTTTTTAAGCTCAATATCTTCAATTGCGGCTTCGATAATAATATCACAATCACTTAACACATTTAATTCATTTGCAATATGTAAATTGCTTTCCGCATTGGATCTTTCATCAGAATTTATCTTTCCTTTTTCCTCAAGCTTAGCGTAACCTTTTACAATATTTGATTTTGCTTTCTCAAGTGCTTCAGGGTAGAGGTCATACAAATAAGTCGTAAATCCACTAATTGCAGAAGCAGAAGCTATACCGCTTCCCATTGTACCCGCGCCTATTATCCCGATCTTTTTTATCATTAAATTCTATTTAAATAAAATTTCTTTTCCGGCTTTAGCTGATTCATAAACAGCATCAACAATTTTCATCCTGTCCAGGGCTTCAGAGCCTTCAGAGAGTGATGGTTTTCCTGTTAACACAGAGTTTACAAAATTGTTTAGCTCATATTCATAAGTACGCTTGAAGAGGTTTGTTGGTTTTTCAATCTTAACAGGTGTTACATTAACCAGGGTATCATGCATATTCTTATAGATACGCAGCGGGTTAATACTGGTACTGCCTTCCCTGCCATAAACATTGCAGTAGAACATATCATTTGCCCTGTGCAGGGTCCAGCTTGTTTCAATTGAAATTGTCGAACCGTTTTCACATCTTATTAAAACAAATGAAGAATCTTCAACATCTTTAAATGAATGGTTGTAATTTACCGCAGATACGCTTTTTATTTTAGGGAACTTCATCATCCATAAAGCTATATCAAGTATTACAATTCCAAGATCCATAAACACACCGCCGCCTGATTCAGTTTTTTTGACTGACCATTTCTCGGCAGTACTTCTTTTTTTCAGATAACCTGTTTTAACATAAAATACATCGCCAATTTCACCTGCTGAAACAAAACTTTCCTGCATCATCACTTCCGGCCTGAAGCGGTTGTTCATACCAACCATCAATAGCTTTTTGGATTTTTTTGCGGCATCAACAATAGCGCTTGCCTCTTCATAATTTCTCGCAAGCGGCTTTTCTACAAGTACATTTAATCCTTTTTGCAAACCTTTAACAGCCTGCTCTTTATGCATACTGTTTGGTGATGTTACTACAAGGCAATCTGCATCAACTGATGAGAGCATTTCATCAAATGATGTAAATGAATTCTTAACATTATATTTTTCAGCTATGGTTTTTGTTTTAGAGCGGTCAATATCGCAAACACCCGCAATTTCAACGTTATCCATTTTTGATAAGATAGGAAGGTGCGCTACCTGTGCGATGCTTCCCAATCCTGTTATTAATATCTTGGTTTTTTCCATTTTGAGTTATAAGTAAATTCTTAAGAAAGTGCTAACATTAATTTAATTTATTGATGAACTTCCTCTGCCTGCGCCGAGTAAGTCTAACAACACCAACAAATGAGTTGGGTTGTCAGAAATAAAAAAGGTCAAGTTACCCGGATCACACAATCTTTTGCTTACCGTTGCTTTCTTTCGAACCTGGCGGGGTTAGGCAAAAAACTGTTGCCCGGGACTTGACCATAAAAAATTTTAAATTGGCTTAACTTTAATTGTCTTTTTTCTAAACAACTTCTTAATGTTTAAGCTATCCCTGAAAACCAAATACACTCCAACTGAACCTAAAATTATATTCGCTAACCACATGCTTAAGAAGGGACTCAGCAGCTCTCTATCAGCCAGCTTTTCTCCGCCTATTAAACATGCCCAATATAATAAAAAAAATCCTAAACTCATACCCGCTGCCACACCAAAACCACCCTTACGGGTAATCATTCCAAGCGGCGCGCCTATTAGAACAAACACAACACATGCAAAGGGTATTGAATACTTCTTGTAAATTTCAACCAGGTACATATCCATCTGCTTCTGGTTTGACTGCTCTACCTGTTTTTGAGTCAAGTATTTTGCTTTTAATCCTTTGTAGCGGTTAATTAATGACTGAACCTTCAGGTTATTAAAACTTTTCCCCGCACTATCAAGCTTTGTAGTATCAAAATCCAGCCTTGTAAACTCTAATGTCAGGCTTTGCACCTGCAGCGCTGAATTTATTTTATCAGTGCTAAAACTTTTTGAAATATTATTTACTATATTTCTCATCGAGTCCGCGCTTAGCTCCCTATCACCTCTTGAAAAAGCGTTCTCATCACTGTTGCTGAAACCGAAACCCTGCGCATCAATGGTTACAATATGTTTTCCAAAACTGATTTTCCTGTAAGATCCATTCGGGTTCTTTTTATCTATCTGGTGAATTTCACCGTTATAGAGATCAAGAACAATTTTACTGTAATCCTTCGAGAAATTTATCTGCCCGCTATCAGCCGTTAGTGTATTTGAATAAACCGGGTTTGAGTTATCAATTATAAAAACACCCTCAAGCTTGTTAGAGTTTTCAAATGTTTTTCTCGCAAGCAGGTTATACCCGCTGATATCATCTGAAAATCTTCCGGCTTCCAGCACAAATGTCGGGCGGGTTCGCTGAATATCGGTCATAAGCACCCTTGTTCTGTGGTTTGCCTCAGGTAGCACTTTGTTGTTGAAATATATGAACCCGTAACAAAGTATCCCGGAAAAAAGCAGAACCGGCAAGATGAGCCTGAAAGGACTGAGTCCAGACGCGCGCATAATTGTTGATTCATTCGATGATGACAAAGAACCAAAAGCCATTAGCGTTGCTATTAAAACAGCCATGGGACCCGCAAGGGTCACCATCCACGCTAAATTGAGGGTTATCAGCTGTGTAATTATCCACCAGCTTAAGCCCTTACCTACCAGGTTATCTATATATTTATAAATGAACTGGAACGTAAAAACAAAAATAACAATAAAAAAAGATATTATAAATGGGGCAAAATGTGCCTTTAATATGTACCGGTATATTAACAATTATTTATGAGTATCCTTGTTTGTTTTAATAAACTAAACAAAGATACTCATTTAAGAGTTTTATGTTTATACCAAAAAAAGTAAATATAATAACGCTTTTTTATTTTGTTGGAGGCAATACAACTTCATCAATAACGTGAACTATACCATTTGTAGCTTTAATTGATGCTGAAATCTTACCTTTATCAATTGAAATAACACCATCTTTTTTGGTAATTGTGGCATTTGTACCATCAACCATGTTTATTATCTGGCCGTCCTTTAGCATATCGGTTGTATATACTGCAACTGCTACATGGTGCTGGAGAATATCGGTTAATTTTTGTTTATTTTCCGGTTTCAGCAAGTCATCCAATGTGCCTTTAGGAAGCTTATCAAATGCGGCGTTTGTTGGCGCAAATACTGTAAAGGGTCCCGCGTTTGAAAGGACATCAATAAGTTCAGCAGCTTTGAGCGCTGTAACAAGTGTTGTGTGGTCAGGTGAACCGGCAGCAATTTTCACAACATCTTTCTCTGAAACATCATCCTTTACGTTTGACTGTCCCCCAAGGGTTTGTTTTGTGGTTTTATCGCTTGATTTATCTGTTGTTTTGGTGGTATCGGTTTTATTACAGCCAATTATAAATGAAAATAATACTATCAAAATTAATGTAAATTTGCCCATTTATTTCCTCCTGAAATATTAAATTTATGAAATTATCTATTTTGACAATTTAAATATAAGGGATGAATATTCAGAGTTCATTGACTTAAGTCAAGTTTTTTACTTTTAATTTAACGATTTTGAAACATAATCAATATGTTTCTGGATAAAAGCATTATTTTAAATATATTTTAGTGTATTGAGTGTGTAGAGTGTATTGGGTAAGTCAAGTGAATTACGTATAGATTAGAGTGAATAAAGTGTATTAAAATACAATAATATTAAGTAATATTTTAAGAGGATAATTATAGAGATTTGATTAAACCAGAAATTATCTTTGAATCTTCTTCGCATTTTGTATATAATTCATCAAAAACTTTTTGAGTGATATAATCCTGATCAAATGCTACATAAAGTGCTGATTGAATTTCACCAACAGAGCCGTGGGAATAAAATAAAAATTGTTTGAATTCCTTGTGTGATTTTCTGCAAAAGCCTTCGGCAATATTTAGCATAACTGAAATTCCAGCCCGTCTGATTTGATCTTTCAATGTAAAATCCTTGGCAAAATCTCCTTTTTTAGTAATGGAATATGCTTCTTTCATAATGATACGCGCTTTTTGCCAGCATATCAGATCTTCAAACCGGTTTATTCTTGCCATAATTTTTTATTTAAAGTTTATTAATTATTACAATTCTTTCTTCACTCTATACACTCAATACACTCAACACACTCTATACACTTTTCAAAACCCCAAGATTTTCACCTACTTTTTTGAAAGCAGCGATTGCCGTATCTAAATGATCTTTTGTATGAGCGGCTGATACCTGTACACGTATGCGCGCCTGACCCTTTGGAACAACGGGATAATAGAATCCAATAACATATATACCTTCATCCAGAAGCTTTGCTGCAAAATCCTGTGAGAGCTTTGCGTCATAAAGCATTACCGGAACTATGGGGTGTGTTCCCTCTTTGATATCAAAGCCAAGCTTACCCATTTCACCGCGGAAGTATTTTGTGTTATCTTCAAGTGTATCCCGAAGTTCAGTTGTGCTGGAGAGCATATCAAATACTGCAATTGACGCCCCGACAATTGCCGGAGCTAGTGAATTTGAAAAGAGGTACGGCCGTGAACGCTGACGAAGCATTTCGATAATTTCTTTTTTACCTGTTGTGTATCCGCCCATTGCTCCGCCCAGGGCCTTGCCAAGTGTACCGGTAATAATATCAATTTTTCCGAGTACACCGCAATGTTCAGTTGCGCCTCTTCCCCGTTTACCCATAAATCCTGCAGCATGGCATTCATCAACCATAGTTAACGCATCATGATCCTTAGCAATTTTCACTATCTCATCAATTTTCGCAATATACCCATCCATAGAAAAAACGCCATCTGTTACAATAAGAATATTCTTAGCGCCATCACGTTTTGATTCATCCAGTTTTCTGGTAAGATCTTCCATATCATTGTTTTTGTAGCGGTGACGGGTTGCTTTACAAAGTCTTATGCCATCGATAATACTGGCATGGTTAAGCTCATCTGAGATTATCACATCAGTATCGTGCAAGATGGGCTCAAACACACCCCCGTTTGCGTCAAAACATGCGGCGTAAAGAATGGTATCTTCAGTTTCGTGAAAATCCGCGATCTTCTGCTCAAGCTCCTTGTGAATATCCTGAGTACCGCAAATAAAGCGAACTGACGACATTCCGAATCCGTGTGAATCAAGTGTCTTTTTTGCTGCTTCTACTACTTTTGGATGTGATGATAACCCAAGGTAATTATTTGCGCAGAAATTCAGTACCTCTTTACCGGTATCAAGTATAATTACAGCATCCTGAACAGATGTTATTACGCGCTCATGTTTATAAAGACCATCGATCTTCATATTATCAAGCTCAACCCTTAACTTACCGAGGAAATTAGACATATGTGTGTTAAATTTATTATTCACAGACAGGCCTAAAGGTCACACAAATGTCTGTGTTACTATTTGTTTTGAATGCACAAAGATAAAGATTTTAGATGTATTTGATGATACCAAAATGAAGGAAGAACATTTGCGCATGGATTTTTTTCCGGCTTTAGATCTTTCAAATATCAATAATTATTTGTTTGGATTGTGATAAAATTTATATTATGTTATAGTATGAAAACCATAAAAACCGAAAAAGATAGACTCGCAGAACAGGATTTACGTGAAAAACGTGAAAAAATCAGTAAAGAGCTGGGGAATAAGTCTCCGGAGGAATTGAAAAAGTATATTGCTGAACGCCTGGATCAGGAAAAGGATAAACCGGCATAAAAAACAAGGCTTTCAATTTTTCAATTGAAAGCCTTTTTTGGGGTAAATACAAAAAACAATTAAATCATAAAGGCAACGGTTAGAAAACAAAATTACATCCCGTACATATCAATAACTTCCTGTTTAGTCTTACCAAGTATACCGAATTTCTTTCCAGCTTTTGTGAACGCAGCCAATGCTTTTTCTAAGTGGTGCATTTCATGCGCTGCAGAGAGCTGTGTGCGGATCCTGGCCTGACCCTTTGGCACTACAGGGAAGAAGAATCCAACCGCATAAATACCATCATCGTATAATGTCTTTGCAAAATCCTGCGATAGCTTTGCATTGAACAACATTACGGGAACTATCGGTGTTTCACCATCTTTAATTATCAAGCCTGCTTCAATCAGCCCTTTGCGCCAGAATGTTGTATTACGCTCTAATTTATCTCGGCGTTCTGTAGTTTTACTTATAATATCAAGGACTGCAAGTGCACCGGAAACAACAACCGGCGCAACAGTATTGCTGAATAGGTATGGACGCGCTTTTTGCCGGCACATTTCAACTATTTCTTTTCTGCCTGAAACACAACCGCCGGATGCCCCGCCTAATGCTTTACCAAGAGTTGTTGTGATAATATCTACCTTGCCAACAACACCGCAGTGTTCATGTGTTCCCCTGCCGGTTTTACCGATAAAACCGCTTGCGTGGGAATCATCAAGGAATATCATGGCATTATATTTTTCAGCAAGCTCTACAATTTTATCAAGCTTGGCTAAATCACCATCCATTGAAAATGAACCGTCAGTAATAATAAGTCTAACCCGCTTATCCTGATGAAGCTTTAATTTATCTTCTAAGTGAGCCATATCTGAATGCTTGTACGTATCCTGGTGCGCCTTGCATAAGCGCATACCGTCAACTATTGATGCATGAACAAGCCTGTCAGCTATCATTACATCCTGATCAGTTAACACGGCTTCAAATACACCCGCATTTGCATCCATGCATGAAGGGAATAATATTGTATCTTCTGTTCCTAAGAATTCTGTTAAACGATGCTCAAGAGTTTTATGAATATCCTGCGTACCGCAGATAAAACGGACTGACGACATTCCGTAACCGCGCTGATCCAAACCTTCATGCGCTGCCTTAATTACATCAGGATGTGATGATAAACCCAGGTAATTGTTGGCGCACATATTAATTTCTTTTTTAAGGGTTGAACCAATCGGGAACTCAACATCTATTTCAGAATCCTGCCGGCTAAAAATAGCCCTTTCCTCCTTAAATATCCCTTGACTCTTTAAGTCATCAAGCTGTGAGCCGTATATATTTCTTATATCCTGCGGATATGACATTTTGTTATACCTTCCTTTTTTGTTGTGTTACATTAAACCGCCGGAACGGTCTTTAGTAATGCCGGTATACACCGGAAACATTAATTTAAAATTAATTTACTCCAAAACGTTTTAATAGTGTAACTATATTGTTCACACTGTCAAATGCTTCAGGGGTTGCTTTTTCATCAGGTATTGAAATATTGTATTTGGTTTCCAGGAATACCTTCAATGATACCATCGAAAATGAATCCACAAAGCCGCCTGTAATTAAAGCGGTATCATAATTAATAACCCTTTCATCACCATCTTCAAGGTACTCTTTTTTTACATAATCAAGAACTATATCTTTAGCGTTTTCCATTATTATATTATATTTAATGTTGAGAAATTCTTTTTTAAAACCTCACCCCTAACGCCTCTCCTAAAAGGAGAGGGGGAAATAACCTCAAGTAAATGGGTATCACTCCCCTCTCCATATGGGAGAGGGGCTGGGGGGTGAGGGCTACATATCATTTTCAAGTGTTGAAAT